>JBBFMJ010000326.1:0-2214 GCA_037478515.1 Thermoanaerobaculia bacterium | reverse complement strand
AATTGAAAATCTACATAAAATTTATCTATATAAAAATGAAGAGACAAAAAAATATACCCTCTGTTTTCATGCTGTCTTTTCAAAGGATCAGAACCTGGAAGATGCCCACAAAATTTTGGATGAAATGGAAGAGGAGATAAAGAATAAAATTCCAGAAATAGAAGAAATCCATAGCCATATTGAAGAAAAAAGGGATACCTTTGAAGGTAAAATTGAAAAAATCCCTTCAGAAACGTTTAAAAAGATTGAAGAAGAATTGATGGAGAATAGTAGCATCCTGGGAATACATGACTTTTATTTTTATGGAGAAAAAGGGATGGATACCGTGAGCTGTCATATACTTCTAAAAAAAGAAATTAGCATTATGGAAGCCCATAAAATTTCTACTTTTGCTGAAGAGGTTATAAGAAAACACATAAAAAATTTAAAAAATGTAATAGTCCACACAGAACCCTCCGTTTAAAAGACCAAATTATGATAAAATTTAGGGTGTTATGAATTTTAAATTTAAGAAAATATACCGCTGGACCAGGGATATATTTTTTATCCTTTTAGGTTCTGTTTTAATGGCATTAGGGATTGGGGTTTTTCTCGTGGATGCCCATGTGGTACCCGGGGGAGCCTCAGGTCTTGCCATGGCAATCCATTATATCTCCAATGGAAAAATACCTGTGGGAAGTTTAATATGGCTTATAAATATCCCTCTTTTCATTTGGGGAATTAAAGAGCTGGGGAAACAGTTCGGGATAAGAACCTTTTTAGGTTTTTCCTTTACTTCCTTTTTTGTGGACTTTTTCAGAGGAGATCTGCCCCTTATCAAAACTAAAGCATTGCAGAATACCCTGACAATTCAAACCCTTCTTAAAGAAGATTTTTTCTTTTTAATCCTCTGTGGTGCCTTTCTCTTAGGGGTAGGGCTTGGAGTTGTCTTTAAATTTAAAGGTACAACTGGTGGTTCTGATATTTTAGCTGCAATCTTTTCAAAAAAATTTGGGGCAAAGCCAGGGCAGGTTATAATGCTGGTGGACTTTTTTGTAATTTCCTTTGCTGGATTTGTCCTTGCTATAAAAAATTTTCCCCTGCAAAAACCTGTTATGGCGCTTACTTTATATGCTTTTTTTCTCCTCTTTGTCTCCAGTTATATAGTGGATAAGATAATTGATGGTTTCAGTTATGCCAGATCCGTTATTATAATTTCAGAAAAATCCGATGAAATTGCTGATGCCATTTTAAACCAACTTTCAAGGGGTGCAACTGCTTTGAAAGGAAGAGGGCTCTATTTAAACAAGGAAAAGGAAATTATCCTCTCAGTGGTCACCAGAAAAGAAGTGGGGCTTTTGAAGGAAATGGCAAAGGATATTGACCCAAAATCCTTTATAATAATAAATGAAGTATATGAAGTTTTAGGTGAGGGCTTCAAGCCTAAAACATAAAAAGGAGGTTTTATGGAGATAAAAATAGTTCCTTTAAAAATCCCTGAAAATTCAAATTTAATTTTGGGACAAACCCATTTTATCAAAACAATTGAAGACCTTTATGAAATTATAAAGACAACTGTTCCACAGGCAAAGTTTGGAATTGCCTTTTCAGAAGCATCTGGACCCTGCCTCATAAGATGGGATGGAAATGATAAAAATTTAATAGATGTAGCAATTGAAAATTTAAAAAATTTATCCTGCGGGCATACTTTTTGTATTTTAATTCAAGAATGCTATCCCATAAATATCTTAAATGCCATAAAAAACTGCCAGGAGGTTTGCACAATTTTTTGTGCCACTGCCAATCCCGTAAAGGCAATTGTCTGTATTGAAAATGGTTCAGGGGGAATACTTGGTGTAATAGATGGAGAAGGACCAAAAGGGGTTGAGACAGAAGAAGATCAAAATAAAAGAAAGGAGTTTTTAAGAAAAATTGGATATAAGAGATAGTTTAAGGGTTGGTTTTGGCTACGACAGCCACAGATTTTCCCCTGAAAGGAAACTTTTTCTCTGTGGAATTGAAATAGAAGGTTTCCCAGGACTTTTAGGCCATTCCGATGGGGATGTTTGCCTCCATTCCATAATGGATGCCCTCCTCTCCACCACCAATTTAGGTGATATTGGTGAAAATTTCCCCTCTGAAGATGAAAGTTTAAAAGGGATTTCTTCGGAATTTCTCCTTAAAAAAACAATGGAAAAGATACTAAAAAATTACCCAGAGTTTGAAATTTTAAAT
>JBBFMJ010000325.1:0-2217 GCA_037478515.1 Thermoanaerobaculia bacterium | reverse complement strand
GGTTAATATAGATAAGATTTCCAAAGAATTGGAAGCGGCAAAGGAACAACTTGAAGCAGCAAAGGCAAAAATACCAGAGCTGGAGGAGGAGGCAAGGAAGTCAGGGGCACTCCCTGGATGGCTTCGCTGAAATTCTATATTGAAACCTGGGGCTGTCAGATGAACTTTTTAGACAGCCAGAGGATTTATGCATCTTTTATAAGGATGGGTTTCGAACCTGCCAGCTCATTGAAGGAAGCAGATATTTATGCTTTAAATACCTGTTCTGTAAGAAAAAAATCAGAAGAAAAGGTTTTCTCAAGGTTGTATGAAATAAAAAGATTAAAAGAGATAGGAGTATTAAAAAAAATTCTCCTGTGTGGCTGTATACCTGAAAACTATGGAGAAGAGATAATTAAAAAATTCCCCTTTGTGGATTATTTAGTAGGTCCAGATCAAATTCAAAATATTCCCTCTATATTAAAAAAGGAAAGGGCAGTTGCTTTGGATTTTGAGGAAAAAATTTCTTTTCAAGAAGAGGATTTTGAAAGGGAGGAAGAGGTAATGGCTTCTGTTAATGTAATGGAAGGTTGCAATCAATTTTGTTCCTATTGTATAGTGCCCTTTGTGAGGGGTAGAGAGAAATCCAGAAGTTTTTATGAAATTATTAAAGAAGTAGAATCACTTGCAGAAAGAGGATTTACATCCCTTATGCTTTTGGGGCAGGTCATTAACAATTATAAATGTCCCGAAACAGGTTTCAAACTGCATAAACTATTAGAGGAGATTTCAAAAATCAAAGAATTTAAAAACATAATTTTTATAACTTCCCATCCCCATTATTTTGAAGAGAGTTTAATTGAAGTAATTGGGAAATATGAAAACCTTTCCCCTTATATCCATCTGCCTGCCCAAAGTGGGAGTAATAAAATACTAAAATTGATGAATAGAAAATATACCGTCGAGGAGTATTTTAATTTAATTGAAAAAATAAGAGAGGTAAGAAAGGATGCTTCCTTTTCATCAGATTTTATTGTGGGATTTCCTGGAGAGGGAGAAACTGATTTTGAAGAAACCATAAACTTAATTAAAAAAGTAAGATATTCCTCTATATATGGTTTTGCATATTCTCCAAGGCAGAAGACAAAGGCAGCAGAAATGGAGGATAAATTAAAAAGAAAAGAAAAATTAGAGCGTTTAAATTATTTATTTAAAATTCAGGATGAAATTCAAAAAGAGGATAACAACAAACAGGTCGGAAGAGTATTTGAAGTTCAGGTTTATGGAAAGGCAAAAAAGCCAGATGACTTTTATTCAGGAAGAACAAAAGACAACAGGGTTGTAAATTTCATTTCATCAAGAGAATTAAATAAAAGGGATTGGGTTAAAGTAGAAATTGAAGAAGGGCTTACCCATTCTTTAAAAGGAAAGGAGATTATATGAAAAAAGAGCCAGCCATAAAAGTTATGATGATGCCCAAAGATACCAACTCTAGAGGGACCATCTTTGGTGGAGTAATATTATCCTACATAGACCAGGCGGGGGCTGTGGAAGCCATAAAAAAGGGAGCCCGAAGACCTGTAACGGTCAATATGAAAGAGATAAACTTTTTAAAACCCGTCTATGTGGGAGATATTGTATCCTTTTACACTGAAACTTTAAAGATAGGAACCACTTCCATCACTGTCAGAGTCAGGGTGGTGGCAGAGAGGATTCAAAATATAGGGGCTGAACTTGCTTCAGAGGAAAAAGAGAAAGGTGTGGTTAAAGAATATTCCATTGAAGAGGAAGTTACGGAAGCAGTTGTTACCTATGTCAACATAGACCATAACTGGAAACCCATGCCAATAAAAATTTAAATTGTTTTTAAATCTAAAATATGATAAAATATTAAAGTGAGAATTTTTCTTCAGTTTAAATCCTCAACCTTCTCCCCAGCTCAGACAGATGTGAGAAAAAAATTCCTCTCTTTTATTAAAAAGACCTTTGAAACTTCTCTTTCAAATGTTTTTAAGGAGATATTTTCTGAAAAAAAATTCAGGCCTTATGTCTTTTCCCCTTTCTTTGGTAGAAAGTTTAAGGAGGGAATATTGGGACCTGAATTATCTTTCATTTTTTCTTCTGGCAATTATGAAATAATAAGCAATTTTTGGAATGGAATTTTAGAATTAAAAAAGAAAAGAGAAGATTATATTGCCATTGGTGAAAATTTATATTACCTGGAAAATACAAATTTAA
>JBBFMJ010000324.1:0-2221 GCA_037478515.1 Thermoanaerobaculia bacterium | reverse complement strand
ATCTTTATAAAAAGAAGAAGCAGCCGCATCCAGAGCCAGAAAAATTTCTTCCCCTGCTTTATATTTTGCCTCTTCCATAGCTTTGAGGAGAAGGTCCAGGGCTTCTTTTGTGGAGGTCACCTTTGGGGCAAAGCCCCCCTCGTCTCCTACAGCCGTTCTATGCCCTGCCTTTGCTAAAATATTTTTTAAAGTATGAAAGATTTCGGAGCCAGCCCTTAAAGCTTCAGCAAAAGTATCAAAACCCTTTGGAACTATCATAAATTCCTGGATATCCAGACCAGAATCAGCGTGTTTTCCACCATTTATGACATTCATCATAGGAACTGGAAGAATTCTTGCACAGCACCCACCCAGATATTGATAGAGAGGAAGTCCGGAGGCATCAGCAGCAGCCCTGGCACAAGCCATAGAAACAGCCAGAATTGCATTGGCACCTAATTTTGATTTATTTTCTGTTCCATCCAGTTCTATTAATGTCTTATCTATTCCTGCCTGATCCCTTACATCAAAGCCCAAAAGTTCATCTCTTATAATCCCTTCTATATTTTCAACGGCTTTTTGGACTCCTTTTCCTTTATATCTTTCTCCCCCATCCCTCAATTCCAGAGCTTCCCTTATACCTGTGGAAGCACCAGAGGGGACTGCTGCCCTTCCCACAACTCCAGAATTTAAAAAGACTTCTGCTTCTACCGTGGGCAACCCTCTGGAATCCAGAATCTCAATTGCCTGAATTTCTTCAATCTCAAACATATCATCCTCCTATAAAATAATTTTTTGCTTCTTTTAAAATTTCCTCCAGTAAATACTCCGAGGGGGCTTCTGCATAAATCCTGACCACTGGTTCAGTTCCTGAGGTTCTGTACAAAACCCACCCATCCTGAAGAAGGATTTTCAATCCATCGGTTCTGTTTATATTTTTAATTTTAAATTTACCAAATTCTTCAGGGTCTTTCTTTAATTTTTCCTTTGCCCTTTCAAATTCCTCTAAGTTTAAATGCAAATCAAGACGATTTGAGTAAAGGGCACCAAATTTTTTATAAAGTTCTTTTACCAGTTGAGAAAGGGGCGTCTTCCAGTTTGAGACCATTTCTACCACCAGCAGACAGGCAAGGATTCCATCCTTTTCAGGGACATGGTCTTGAATTGAAAGCCCTGCAGATTCCTCCCCACCAAAATGTATTTTTCCCTGATTGAAGAGTTCCCCGAGATATTTAAAACCCACTGGGGTTTCATAAAAGGGCATATTATAATACCTGGCAATCCTTTCAAGCAGGTCTGTGGTTGCCACGGTCTTTGCAAGCCCTACCTTCATTTTTCTTTCTTCTGCAAGGTACCAGGCAATAAGAGATAAAATCAAGTTTGGTCTTACATATTTTCCCTTTTCATCAAGTATTCCAAATCTATCTCCATCTCCATCACAGGATACCCCTAAATTTAATTCCTTTTCCACTACCAGATTTGAAAGCTCTCTTAAATTTGCTTCACTGCAGTCAGGGGTGGAGCCGCCAAAGAAGGCATCTTTAAAATCATGGAGGGGATAGATTTTTTGCTTTGCTTTTTTCAATAAAACATCTGTATATCCCCTCGTTGTTCCATATAGAAAATCAATTCCAATTTTTAAAGGATTTTTCTGAATCGTTTCAAATCTGATGGTGCTTTGCATTTTTTTAAAGTATGGGGGAATTAAATCCACTTCCCTTATATTTTCAGAATGCAGGGAAGTTGCCTTTATATCTTCTTCCTTTACCACTTTTATTTTTTCTTCAATCTTTTTTGTGACCTCTGGTGGGGCAGGGGCACCATCGGAGGTGGAAAATTTAAGCCCTGAATATTCCGGTGGGTTGTGGGAAGCAGTAAAGTTTATCCCTCCTGAAAGTTTCAATTCTCTAATCCCATAGGCGATTACAGGAGTGGGAACATCCCTTGAAGAAAGGTAAACCTTTGCACCCAAATTATCTAAGAAAGAAGCACTTTCCTTGGCAAATTTATCAGATAGGAATCTGGTATCATATCCTATAAGAAGGGAAATATCCTTCTTTTCCTCTTTTAAATAATCATATATAGCTTTTACAACTTTCCTTACATTATGAAAGGTAAACTCATCCCCTATTATTGCTCTCCAACCAGAAGTTCCAAATTTAATCATATAGATATTATATCACTTCCTTTAAAATTAAATAAATCCAGTTTAAAAAAAAGAAGGAAACTATGAAAATTCTTA
>JBBFMJ010000323.1:0-2229 GCA_037478515.1 Thermoanaerobaculia bacterium | reverse complement strand
GAGAAATAGCAGAAATGCTTCAAAAACATTTAAATCCCAGGGGTGTGGCAGTGGTAATTGAAGCACAACATCTATGTATGCAAATGAGAGGGGTAGAAAAACAGCACTCTGAAGCAGTCACTTCTGCTATGCTGGGTTCTTTCAGGGAAAATCAGGCAACCAGGATGGAGTTTTTCAAATTAATTTCTTCTGAAAGAAAATGAAGAAATTTTATTTATTCTTACTTTTGTTTTTAATTTACTCCTGTGGAGAAAAAAAAGAAGTAGTTGAGGAAAAAAAAAGCTTAAAACAGAAAAAGATTGAAAAAAAAGCAGAGGAAAGAAATTTAGAAGAGAAAGACCCTTTAAAGGAAGCCATGGAGCTTTTGATCCAATATAAAAAAGACCCAGAAAATGGCGAGCTGAAAGAAAAAGTTTGTGCTGCTTTCAAGGCTCTTGCCGAAAAATCAAGAGAAATGGGAAATATAAGCAGGGCAGAGGAGTATTTAAAGATTGCTTCTATGTGCAATGAAGAAGAAGGGGAAAACTTGGAATTTAAAGAAAATAAATTTAATGAGGAAAGCCCAGGGGAAGAAGGTTTTAAGGTTTCCCTTTCCAATTTTGATGTAAAAATTTCAGGTATTTCAAAGGCAGCCCAGGCAGATAAAATTTTACTTATTATGGATCAAGGCTATATGGAAATTACAGGAGAACTTGCCCTTTCCTTAAGGGATAGAATAAAGGCAGTTCTTTATACAGATCAAGAATTTTATGATACCACTGGTTTCCCACCCTGGATAGGAGGTGCCTATGATGGAAAAATCCACCTTCCCCTTGCCAATGCAAACCCTGAAAGCGAAGCTTTTAAAAAGGTTGTAAAACATGAACTTACCCATGCAATTCTCCATCAGGCAACAGAGGGAAGATGTCCCACCTGGCTCCACGAGGGACTTGCACAATATTTTGATGGTTCTGTAATAAAGGGTGAAAGGGAGCTTCTAACAGAACTGGAAAGAGGCACTATTCCGCCTATAAATTCTCCCTCTTTTTTGCTTATGGAAAGGGATAAATCCATACTTTTGTATCAGCTTTCCCTTGCCGCTGTTCTCTTTTTAAAGGAAAGGGGTTCTATGGGTTCCATATCAAATTTTATAAAAAAAATAGGGGAAGGGGAAGATATAGAAAAAAGCTTCTACAATGCCTTTCTCTTTCCTTATGAAGACCTTACCCAGAGAATAGAAGAATACTTGAAAAAAAAGAAATAAATGTGATATAATTTTTAAATTAAAAAAGGGAGGTCTCTAATGAAAAAACTGTTTTTTTTAATTTTGGGGGTATTTTTGGTGCTGAATTTTTCCTGCAAAAAAGGGCCAAAAGAGGTGACCTTTGATGTAGCCCAGGAATATTCAAACCTCTTAAAACAAAAAGATGAATTGGCTAAATTAAGGGAAGAGATAAAAGTTATTAAAGAAAAAATAAGAATTCTGGAAGATGCCAAAGAGAACCCAAAAAAATACAAAAAAGAAGAACTTCCTCAAGAAACCCTGGAAGCCCTTAAAGTTTCCTATGAAGATCTAAAGAAAAATAAATATGATACAAAATATAACTCTTTTATGGATAATCTTACAATGTTTCTGGATAAAACCTTAAACGATGAAAAACTTAAAAATATGCCCGAAGTTTCCAAAGCCATAAGATTGTACTCCGATGAATGTATTATCACAGGTGAAGAATTCATCAAAGAAGGGGGAAAGTATAAGGAAGCCATAGACATTTATAATCAAGCCCTGTCTCTGGACCCCAACTATGAAGTTTTAAAAAAGAAAATAAAAGAAGCAGAGGATTTCAGGTATATCACAAAGGAAAGGTTTGACCAGGTTAAAAAGGGTATGACCTATGATGAAGTTAAAGCCATATGCGGCTACCCCAATGTCTCTTTCATTCAAGAAAAAGAGGAAAAAGGAAAAAAAATAATTATCTGGTACTATCCAAAGGAAGGGCAAAAGGCAGCAGGCATTTTCTTTTCCGGTGGAAAAGTTTACGCCAAAATCTGGGAATAATAAAAATTAAAAGAGATAGGATTTTCAAAACTTTAAAGGATTTAAAAGAAGGAAAACTAAGCTTAGAAGAGGCATATAAAAAATTAAAACTCCTGCCCTTTGTGGAATTTGATAACATCAAAATTGACACCCATAGAACTTTAAGGAAAGGTATATCTGAAATAATATATGGAGAAGGGAAAAGTTTGCAG
>JBBFMJ010000322.1:0-2244 GCA_037478515.1 Thermoanaerobaculia bacterium | reverse complement strand
TTACAAGATTTATGACTTTCTTTGTAAATTCTTTTTCTATTAATATCTTAGGTTCATATGCTTCTCTTAAAATTTTATACATTCTTACAATCGTATCAAAATCTTCAAAATAACCTCTTAAAAACTCATCTGGTGAAATTACTTCATACATATCTGACAATTCTTTAAAAAATTTATAAAAATTATGCCTTTTTTCTTCATCTAAAAAATATTCCAAAATCTTTTCCACTTTTTTGGTTTCGGTCAAATTGGTTAAAAGATTTAGATAATCTTCCCTTGCCCTTTTCATAAAATCAGCAAATCTTTCTTTCAAAAAATTTATATCCCTGACAACCCCTTCAATGTCTTTTGAATCAAAGGAAAGGGCTTTTTCAAGATTTTCAAAAATACCTACAAAATCCAGAACAAAACCACAAGGTTTCTTCCTTCCCTCCTCATCTTCATAAGGCCTATTTACCCTTGCAATTGCCTGAAGCAAAACATGATCCCTCATAGGTTTATCAAGATACATACAATAAAGTACTGGAGCATCAAAACCAGTCAATAATTTTTCAGTTACAATTAATATTTTTGGCAATTCCTTTGGATTTGTAAATGCCTTTCTTACTCTTTTTTCTTCTTCCTCTGAAAGGTGATATTTTTGAAGTTCTGGCAAATCGTTATAAAAAGGGCTATAAACAACCTTAGAATAATCAGGAGGCAAATATTTATCCAGTTCTTTTTTATATAATGCACAACCTTCCCTGTCCACAGCCACAACAAATGCTTTATAACCCATTGGCTCCACATAATTTTTAAAATGATCTGAGATATATTTAGAAACCTTTTCTATCCTATCGCTGCTTTTTAAAAAATTTTTTAAATTCACTGCTTTATCTAAAATTTTATTTAGTTCCTCTACATCGCTTATACCTTGCGCCTCAGCAAGTTCCAAAAATTCCCTTTCCAGAGTTGCCCTGTCAACCAAAAGTTCATTTGGAGCAAGGGAGTAATGAAGAGGCACAGTAGTTCCATCTTCAATTGATTCCTCAATGTTGTATTTGTCAAGATAGCCCTTCGGGGGATCATCTTTCCCAAAGGTAACAAAAGTTCCCTTACCATATAGAGTTTTATCAATAGGCGTTCCAGTAAAGCCAATAAAAGTTGCATTTGGCAGGGCACCCATAAGGTAATTCCCAAGTATTCCCCCTGTTGTTCTGTGGGCTTCATCTACAAGCACAAAAATATTGTTTCTTTTATTTATATCTTGTGGCATTCCTTCAAATTTATGGATCATAGAAATTATAAGCCCTCTTACATCGTCTTTTAGAAGAGATTTCAAATGCTCTTTACTTTTAGCCACAATTGGTTTTGTGCCAGTGGACAAAACATTACCAAAAAGCTGGCTCTCTAGTTCATTCCTATCCACAAGCATAATTACAGTAGGGCTTTCAAAAATGGGATTTTTAATAAGCTTTTGTGCCACCACTATCATTGTATATGTCTTTCCAGAACCCTGAGTATGCCAAACCAGACCCCTTTTCTTATCTGTTCCTGTTCTCTCTAAAATTTTATCCACAGCCCTTATTTGATGATTCCTTAAAATAACCTTTCTTATTTCATCATCCTTTTTTGTAAAAAGTATGCAATCCAAGATAAGTTTTAAAATTTTTTTTCTTTCAAAAAATGTCTTCACAGCCATCTCAAAATCTTTTCCCATTTCTTCTTTCCAGCAAAAAAGGGCTTTCAGGGATGTGTTCCAGGAAGCAGAATAATAAAAATTAATGAGATGGGTAATTCCATAAATTTGAAGGAATGAAAAAAATTCAGGGCAATCTTTATGATATCTTTTTATTTGCTCTAGGGCTTCATTTAATCCATCAATTTTATGTGCTGCCTTTGTTTCAACTAAAATAAGAGGAACCCCATTTATAAAAAAAACAATATCTGCCCTTATCTTTTTAATCCCATTTGCAAAGGTAAACTCTTCTGTGACCTGAAAAATATTTTTATCAATATCATCTGGCTCAATAATTTTTACATTTTTTTCCCTCTTTTCTGAAGGTATAAAAACTGTTTTTAAACCCTTTAAATACTCCCAAAGGATTAAATTTCCTTCAATTTTAGGTGGTATTTTTAAGAGATTGTTATAAATATCCTGCGCCAGATCTTCAGTAAGAAAAGGATTAAGTTTTTTTACTTGAGATATAAAAATATCCTTAAATACTATCCCTGTTTCGCCCTGCCTGAATTTGACTGCCTCCT
>JBBFMJ010000321.1:0-2255 GCA_037478515.1 Thermoanaerobaculia bacterium | reverse complement strand
CTGGAAAATTTTTTAAAATCCTATCATTTTTTCCAACTGCTTCAATTTTTCCATCTTTAATAAAAACAGAAAGATTTTTTAAAACCTTTATCCTTTTCTGATTTTCTCCAGAGACAGGTTTTTTTCCAGAGGAAGTTATAATTTGCTTTAGGTCCTTTAAAAAAAGCATACTATAAAATCTTTGGAGCTGCTATGGAATCAATTTCCTTTTGTCTTTCCTTTTCTTCCTTTAAAAAATTTTCAAGGCGCTGGAGCATTTGTTCTAAATCAAGGATGTATCTCTGTCTTAAAAATTTAAGTTCCTTCAAGCCCTGCTCCATAGTATTTAATTTTTGAAGTGCCTGCTGGGAGATTTTTTCAGCAGAAAGTTCTGCTTCTTTTATTGTGAGTTCTGCTTCCCTTTCTGCCTGCTCCTTTATTTCCTTTGACATTTTTTGAGCAGTCAGAAGAGTATCCTTTAAAATTTGTTCCCTTTTCATAAACTCTGAGACCTGCTGGGTCAAGTTTTGAACCTGTGCCTTTAAATCCTCCCTTTCTTTTAGCAAATATTCCAATTGTTCTGAAAGGGATAAAAGAAATGTCTTTACCTCCTCAGGGTCAAAACCCTTCTTTACAACAGGAAAACTCATCTGCTGAATCTCCATTGGGCTCCATTTAAAACTCATACAAACCTCCTTTTTTTCTTTTTTTATTATAACATTTAAGGAATTATTTTAAAAGAAAATATTAAAAACTTAAATTTTTAATTGAAAATACAGGTTTTTTAAGAAAATTTCTAAAAATTGTAAGATTAAAAATACAAAAAGTGGGGAAAAGTCAATCCCTCCTGTTTTAAAAGGGGAAATTAACCTCCTAAAGGGCCTCAGGGCTGGCTCTGTTATTGCTACAAGCGCCCTTACAATGGGGTTATATGGGTCAGGGGAAACCCAGGAAATAAGTGCCCTTACCACAATTATCCATTTGTAAATTACAATAATATTAATTAGGGTATAAAATAATGCTTTAAGAAATGCAGAGCCAATCATAACCTTTCTCCAAAGATTGCCCTTCCAATCCTGACCATATTTGAACCCTCCTCTATGGCAACTTCAAAGTCTTCACTCATTCCAATTGAAAGATATTCCACAGAAGAAAAAATGGAAGAAAGTTTTTCATAAATTTTATACATTTCTTTAAAATAAGGCCTTACTTTTTCAGGGTCTGGATTGTAAGGTGGAATTGCCATTATTCCTTTAAATTTTAAATTGTCAAAATTTTGAATTTCTTCTATAAATTGTGGAAGTTCCTCTACCTTTACACCATATTTTGTGGGCTCATCACCTATGTTTATTTCAATTAAGAAGGGTATAATTTTCTCCTCTATCTGTGCAATTTGCTGTAAGCGTTTTGCAAGGGAAAGGGAATCCACACTTTGAATGAGGGAAAAGTTTTCAATGGCTTCCTTTGCCTTATTTTTTTGAAGATGCCCAATAAAATGCCATTCAATATCCAGATTTTTTAACTTTTCAATCTTTGGAATTGCCTCCTGGATTCTGTTTTCTCCAAATAATTTAAGTCCAGAATCATATGCCTCAATTATTTTTTCTGGCAAGACGCCCTTTGTGGCACCTAAAAGATATACAAAATCCTTTCTACCTGCCTTCTCTTTTGCCTTTTCAATCCTTTCCAGAATCCTTTCAATATTTTCTTTAATGCTCATAGTTTTTCATCCAGACATCGGTTTGCAATCTCATCTGCTTCTTTATTATATTCCCTTTTTACAAAATAAATTGAAAATTTTGGAATTTCCTTTATCATTTCCAGGGCTTTCTGGTGAAGGTCCTTTAAATTTTTTGATTTTACCTTATATTTACCTTTAATCTGTTCCACCAGAAGTTTTGAATCAGAAAAGACCTTTAATGCCTCAATTTTATTTTCCTTTGCCCATTCAAGTAGTGCCAGAAGCCCTTCATATTCTGCCACATTATTTGTCCTTATTCCTAAATTTTTCTTTAAAATATATTTTTTCCCATCAAAACTTATCAAAACCCCATAACTTGCCTCCCCGGGATTCCCCCTGGATGCTCCATCAATATTTGCAACAGCACTTTTCATTCTATAAAAAGAATCCTCCTACACTGATCACACTGTATAATCTGGCTTCCTGATTTCACATCTGCCAGTTGCTGGGGTCTTAAAACCACATAACATCCAGAGCAGGAACCATCCACCACAGGGACCACTGCCTGACCTTTCCTCAATTGATAAATCCTTTC
>JBBFMJ010000320.1:0-2270 GCA_037478515.1 Thermoanaerobaculia bacterium | reverse complement strand
AAAACAAATTGTCAAATTTTTTAACAAAAAAGGAACTAAATTCTTAGTTTTTCGTATAAATTTTTATGAAAATAAAATTAATCCCTGTTATTCTTTTATTCATTTTGCCTTCTTATGCTTTTTTTGAACTGAATTCCACTTCTTTGAAGAAAGAGATAGATGGAATAGTTAAAGAGGAAGAGTGGGCAGATTCCCTTATTTTAAAGAACTTTTATGAAATTATGCCAGGGGAAAATTCCAGCCCCCCAGTGGATACTATTGCATACCTCTCCTACGATGAAGAAAACTTTTACATTGCTTTTAAATGCTTTGACCCAAATCCAGAAAAAATAAGAGCAAGATATGCAGATAGGGATAGTGCCTTTGCAGATGATCTCGTTGGAATTTTTTTAGATACCTTTAATGACCAAAGAAATGCTTATGAATTCATAGTAAATCCATTTGGAGCCCAAATGGACTGTCTGCGCAGAGAACCAGAAGAAGAGGATTGCTCCTGGGATGGGATCTGGTATTCAAAGGGAAGGATTACAAAAGAGGGCTATGAAGTGGAAATGGCAATTCCCTTTAAAACTTTAAGATATCCAAAAGAGAAGACAAAAAATTTTAGATTTATGCTCCTTAGAATTTATCCCAGGGATTTTAGGGTTCAAATTTCCAATGTTCCCATTGACAGAGGTAAAAATTGCACTCTTTGTCAGGCAGAAACCCTGGAAAATATTCAAATTGAAACAAAACAGAAAAAAATGGAAATAATTCCAACCCTTGTTTTTTCTTCTTCCTCCTCCAGAGAAGATTTAGGAGAAGATTTAAAAAATGAAGGGGATGAAAAAAGTGCAGGGCTTTCCCTTTCTTACCATCTAACTTCAAATTTCTCTTTAAATGGGACAGTAAACCCTGATTTTTCCCAGGTGGAAGCAGATGTGGCACAAATAGATGTAAATACAAGGTTTGCCTTGTTTTATCCGGAAAAAAGGCCCTTTTTTCTTGAAGGGCAACAATATTTTTCTTCCCCTTTAAATTTAATTTACACCAGGTCCATGGCTGACCCTAATTATGGTTTTAAATTGACAGGAAAAGAAGGGAAAAATTCTCTGGGGATTTTTCTTGTGGAAGATGAAGTGACAAACTTCCTTTTTCCATCAAATCAATCTTCAGAGATGCAATCCCTTGATATGGAATCAAAATCCTCTGGATTCAGGTACAAAAGGGATTTATTTACAGATAGTTATTTTGGTATCATATATCTGGGAAGGAAAGGCAAGGGATATAATAATAATCTATATGGAGCAGATGGAAAAATAAGGTTGGGAGAAAATGAATTTTTTTATTTTCAATATGTGGAGAGTTCCACCAGTGACCCCTTTTTGCCTGAAATTTCTGATAAATTTGATGGCAAAGAAAAAGATGGACACAGTTTATTATTAAATTTTGAACACTCCTCAAGGAACTGGTATTTCAGCGGTTCTTATCTTGAAAAGTCGCCTTTCTTCAGAGCAGACCTTGGTTTCATTCCAAGGGTTGATGTAAAAATTTATGAGGCATTTCTGGCTTATACAATCTGGAATACAGAGAAAAAATTCTATTCCCGTCTTTCTCCAAGGATTTATGGAAATTATACAAAGGATTTCAGTGGAAAAACGACTGACTGGGAGACATTTGCAGAACTTCAGTTTGAGCTTATTAAACAGATTCACGGAGAACTGGGATTTAGCAGATCTATGGAACTTTATGAAGGTATAGAATATAAAAAAAATAGATACTATCTATGGGCAAATTCAAGATTTTCTCAAAATATGACTGCTTTTTTTAGTTTAAGCAATGGAGATGGAGTGGATTATGAAAATGAAAGGGCTGGGAAGCTACTTAAAATTGAAGCCCAGAGCGATTACAGGTTTGGAAAAAGAATATTTTTAGATTTTTCAGGGGAACACCATAATTTTAATTTAAAGGAAGGAAACCTTTATAAGGCAACCTATCTTTATCTGAAGGTTTTATATCATTTTTCAAATAGTATTTTCCTAAGGACAATTCTTCAAAGCGGGGATATTAAAAGAAATAAAGATTTGTATTTATATGATGTTCCAGAAAAAGATAATTTTAAAGCAGTTCAATTTTTGTTTACATATAAAATAAATCCATTTACCCTTCTATACCTTGGTTTTTCAACAAGAGGAATGGAAGAGACACCTTTTAATATGCAAACAATGAATAGAACCTATTTTTTAAAACTCTCCTACTCCTTCTGGATTTAATCATTACTCATAGTTTAC
>JBBFMJ010000319.1:0-2270 GCA_037478515.1 Thermoanaerobaculia bacterium | reverse complement strand
GAAAGTGCCTTTATTAAAGGAGGAAATAAAATAATTCCTTGCAAAGATAAAACTGACCTGTTTATCTATCCTGGTTTTAAATTTAATGTAATTGATGGGCTAATAACAAATTTTCACCTTCCAAAATCCACACCCCTATGTATGGTTTCTGCCTTTGCAGGGCTGGACAATTTAAAAAAATGGTATGGGGAAGCCATTAAATTAAATTACAGGTTTTTAAGTTATGGCGATGCAATGCTTATAATTTAAATAAATACTTTCATAAAAGGAATCGTATAAAAATATGGGGAAAGGGGTTGTTGATTTTTAAGGTTTTTAGATTTATAATATAGGGAAACTTAAAAAAGGGAGTTTTGGATGAAAAAGATTTTTGGGTTATTAGTTATCTTAATTTCACCTCTTATCCTTGCAGATTATGCAACGGGAGTAAAACTGTATAATGAGGGAAAGTATGAAGAAGCCCTTTTAAGGTTCGAAGAACTGATGAGAGAACAACCAGACCAGTGGCAATCCTTTTACTATGGCGGGCTTTGTTATCAAAAATTAAATAAAATTGACAAAGCAAAGGAAGCCTTTGAAAAGGCACTTTCCCTGGAAAATAATATAAGCATTCGCCTTCCCCTTTCTCAAATTTATCTCAATGAAAAAAATTATGAAAAAGTTATAAAAACCTTAGAAATTGAAGGGCTAAAGGACCTAAAGGTAGAGCTTAAAAAACCCATTTACAAAATGCTTGCCACTTCCTATTATGCTCTGGGAAAATTTTCAGAAGCAATTCCTTGCTATAGGGAATACTTAATTTTAGAGTCAGATCCAACCATAAAATTTTATTTAGGACGTTGTCTTTACAAAACTGGCAACCTTGAGGAAGCAGCCCAGGTTATGGAAGAAGCTGTAAAGGCAGACCCAGAGTATTTAGATGCCTTAAGTTTGCTGGCAACGGTCTATCTGGAACTGGTTTCTTCAAAACCCCAGAAAAAGGATTTCTATTTAGAACAGGCAGAAAAGATCGGTCAAAAACTGGCAAACATATCTGATGAATATAATTTTCTCCTGGCAAAGATTTATATGATGAATGGGAAATACCCTCAGGCAAACACCTATTTTGAAAAAGCTACAAACCAGAAGAATAAGGAGCAAAGTTGCTATGCCTTTTATTACCTTGGCTTTGTAAGGGCAAAGCTGGAAAACTTCAAAGGAGCCCTCTCTGCCTTTGATTCTGCTGAAAAATGTTTAAAAGATGAAAATGCTTTAAAGAAAATATACTGCCAGAAAGGGCTTATTTATCATAGCCAGTCAGATTTTCATAGAGCCATTGAGCTTTATGAAAAGGGAAGTTGCTCCAAGGAACTTATAGACCAGGCAAGAGCAGGGAAACAAGCCTCAGAATCCTTGAAAAAGATGCAGGAGCTTATAGAACAGCTTCAAGATCTAACCCAAATGAAGTAAAAAAAATTGGTTTTTTTTAAAATTCAGGCACACATTTTTATTAGGAGGAAAAATATGAATTACAGGGAAATACAAAAAATCGCAAAAGAGAAAGGAATAAAAGTTTTTGGCAAAAAGAAGGTGGACCTCATAAGGGAAATACAAAAAAAAGAAGGAAATTTTGATTGCTATGGAAGAGCAAAGGATGGGTATTGTGATCAGGTAAATTGCCTCTGGTATGAAGATTGTATGGAGGAATCTAAAAATCTTTAAAATTTCTTTCTTTTTTTTAAAAAACTTAAAAACAGCCCATTGAGGAAAAATTTATAAAAATTATGCTTATTTTTTTTCTCCTTTTATCTACTTTTAAACCAGAATATGAAAAATTTTTAAATTTTGAATCATACTATTTAATCCTGCCTGAAGAAAAAGAGGTCTTTTTAAAACTGGAAGAGGACTATCAGAGGGATATTTTCATTGAAGAATTCTGGAGAAGAAGAGACCCCTTTCCAGATACTTATGAAAATGAATTTAAGGAGGGTTTTTTAAGGAGATTGGAGGAGGGAGCCCAGACCTTTGATTTTTATGACCCCAGGACCAGGTTTTATGCCCTCTTTGGTCCCCCAGATGAGATAATACAGATTAAATGTGAAAACTATGTCCCTTCCTTCATCTGGAAATATAGGAGATTGGATTTAATTTCTTCGCCTGCAATTTTGCTTTTTTATCAGCCCTTGGGGATAGGAAGGTACAAACTTTATGAAGGGATGGGGGAAGAGGTCCTCTATTCTGGAGAAGCCAGAGAGGAGATATGTTTTGAGAAAATCTACCTGGATCAGGCA
>JBBFMJ010000318.1:0-2288 GCA_037478515.1 Thermoanaerobaculia bacterium | reverse complement strand
TAAATGAGCTGGAAAATGTGGCTGGAATGCCCGTTGTCCCCCTCATTGCTCCCCAGTCCTCCATTGAAAAAGTAATAAAAAAATATTATGAGAAAGAATCTTTGGAAGACACAAAACCATCCCTGAAAGAGTTAAAAAATATTCTGGAAGAAATGGAAGAAAGTGCCCCTTTACAGGAGATGGAAAGCCGCCTGGAGAATCTGGAAAAAAAAGTGGACGAAATCCTGGAAATTTTGAAAAAATGTTTATCCTTGTTAAAGAAGTAGAATTTTCGGCAGCCCATATCATCCCTGGACATCCAGGGGTCTGTAAAAATCTTCATGGACATACTTATAAAGTAAAAGTTTTTGTGCAAAGTGAAAGATTAAACCATCTGGATATGGTAATAGATTTTTCAGAACTGAAAAGAATTGTAAAGGAAGAGGTTAAAAGATTTGACCATTCCTATTTAAATGAACTGGAAGAATTTAGGGAGAAAACACCTACTGCAGAAATTATAGCTATGTTTTTATACGAAAATATTACAAAAAGACTTCCTGTGGGTTTAAAATTACAAAAAGTGGAAGTTTATGAAAACGATTCATCCTATGCTATTTATTATCCATAAGGGGGTATTATGCTGAGGTCAATTTTAATTGGACTTTCCCATTCAGAAGCCCTTAGAAATTTTACAATGAAAAATTCTATTGCCAAAAGGGCTTCCAGAAGGTTTGTGGCTGGAGAAACTTTAAAGGAAGGGATAGAAGCAGCTAAAGTTTTAAATTCTTCAGGCATAGAAGTTACTATGGACTTTTTAGGTGAAAATACAAAAAATAAGGAAGAAGCCATAGCCTGTGCCGAGGAAGTTATAAAAATCCTGAAAACTATGGAAGAGGAAAAGATCCCAGGAAATGCTTCTGTGAAACTCACCCAGCTGGGGCTGGATCTGGGAGTGGATTTTTGTGAGGAAATAGTGATTAAGATACTGGAAGAGGCAAAAAAGAGAAATAGTTTTTTAAGAATTGATATGGAGGGCTCTCCTTACACAGAAATAACCTTATCTCTTTTTTATAAACTGCTGGAAAAATACAATAATGTGGGAATTGTAATACAGGCATACCTTTACAGGAGTATGGAAGATGTGAAGAGGATAATTGAAAAGGGTGGAAGGATAAGGCTGTGTAAAGGAGCTTATAAAGAGCCAAAAACCATTGCTTTTCCAAAAAAATCCCAAGTTGATGAAAATTTCATAAAAATAATGAAAGTTCTACTGGATTCAGGAATTTACCATGGAATTGCCACCCATGATGAAAATATGATAAAGGCAACCATTGATTATGCAAAGGAAAAAAACATATCCCCTGAGGCTTTTGAATTTCAAATGCTTTACGGTATAAGAAGGGATTTGCAGTTGAAACTGGTTCAGGAGGGCTGGAGGATGAGGGTTTACCTTCCCTATGGAACACACTGGTATCCCTATTTCATGAGGCGTCTTGCAGAAAGACCTGCCAATCTATTTTTTATTTTGAAAAACCTTTTCAGGGGTTAATGGATTTAGACCTTTTTGATTATAATCTGCCTGAAAAAAATATTGCTCTTTATCCAAAGGAAAAGGGGGCTTCACGCCTTTTGGTCTGTTTTAAAGATAAGGGTAATACAATAGATGAATTATTTTTAAATATCCCAGATTATCTGGAAAAAAACTCTCTTCTGGTCCTAAACAATTCAAAGGTTTACAATGCCAGGGTATATTTCAATTTCCAGGATGGAAAAAGAGGGGAAATTCTTATTTTAAAATATAAAGATAATGAAATGGAGTGTCTTATAAAACCAGCAAAAAAGGTATTGAAGGAGAAAAAAATTAAATTTTCAGAGGAAATTGAAACTTCTCTAATTGAAAAAAAGGAAGAAAATACCTTTTATATTAGATTAAATATGCCCGTAGAAAAACTCATTGAAGAGAAAGGGGTCCCCCCCCTACCACCCTATATCAAAAGACAGGTAAAGGAAGATGACAAAATATGGTATCAGACAATTTATGCCAGCAAAACTGGCTCCATTGCAGCCCCCACTGCTGGATTACATTTTAATGAGGAAATCTTAAATAGATTGAAAGAAAAAAATATAAAAATTCTATATCTTACCCTCCATGTAGGTATAGGAACTTTCAAACCCATAAGAAAGGATAAAATTGAAGAACATAAAATGGAGGAGGAATATTTTGAAATTAGTGAAAAACTTGCAGAGGAAATAGAGAAGGCAAAGTTAGAAAAAAGAAAGATAATAGCCGTGGGTACCACCACCACAAG
>JBBFMJ010000317.1:0-2300 GCA_037478515.1 Thermoanaerobaculia bacterium | reverse complement strand
CGGGGGAAAGCAGTATGAAGTTTACCCTGGAGCCAAAATTCTTGTAGAACTTTTAAATAAAAAGAAAGGTGAAGTCCTTTTTAAAAATGTTTTGCTATATAGCAATGATACAGATTTAAGGGTTGGTGACCCCTATGTGAAAGGTATATCAGTTAAGGGAAAGATTCTGGAAGAGGTGAAGGCAGATAAGGTTATAATCTTCAAGAAAAAGAGAAGAAAGCAATACAAAAGGACCAGAGGTCACCGCCAGAGATATGCATTGGTTTTAATAGAAGAAATCAAGGAGGGCTAATATGGCACATAAAAAAGGGCAGGGTTCTTCCAGAAATGGAAGGGATAGCAATTCAAAAAGGTTGGGTGTGAAGAGATTTGCAGGGCAGTGGGTTATGCAGGGCTCGATTTTAATAAGACAGAGAGGAACAAAATTCAAACCAGGGGAAAATGTAGGAATGGGAAAGGACCATACCCTTTTTGCAAAGGTCTCTGGAATTGTAAATTTTAGGGACAGGGGAAATTTAGGAAAATACATTTACATTAAGCCACAAGCAAAACCATAAAAATTGAAAAGGGGAATTTCTATGAAAAAATTAATTATCTTTTTGGTAGTGGTGTCTTTTTTTTCTTGTAAAAATATGCAAAAGAATGATATAAAGGAAAAACTGGCAAAATTCAAACCCATTGAAATAAAATGGGATGGTGCAAATCTTGAGCCGTGGGAAAGGGAAGTGCTGAATGAAATTTCAAAGGTAGAGCCCTTAATAGATGAATTATTCTTAATTCAGGTTCATAAAAAAAATATAGAATGGCTTAATTCAATCAAAGATCCAGAAGTAAAAGAATATTTTCTCATTAATTTTGGTCCCTGGGATCGTCTGGAGGAAAATAAACCCTTCTGGGGAATTTCTGTAAAACCCAAGGGGGCATCTTTTTATCCAGAGGATATGAGCAAGGAAGAATTTGAAAGTTTTGTAAAAGACCTTTCAGAAGAAGAACAAAAGGAGTTTAAAAGTTATTTTACTGTAATTGTAAGGGAAGGCAGAAAATTGAAAGCAGTTCCATATTCCATATACTATGAAAATTATTTGAAAAAACTTTCAGAAATTTTAAACAAGGCAGCAGAACTTTCTGAAAATCAGTCCCTGAAAAAATTTTTAAAGAGCAGGGCAGAAAGTTTTCTTTCCAATGATTATTTTCAGTCGGATATGGACTGGATGGATGTAAAAGACACAAATTTAGAAATAACCCTTGGACCTTATGAGACCTACGAAGATGAACTTTTGGGGCTCAAGGCATCATTTGAGGCCTTTGTGGGGATTATAAACAGAGAAGAGACAGAAAAACTGAAATTTGTGGAAGAGCATTTAAAGGAATTGGATGGGAATCTCCCCTATCCAAAGGATTTTAAAGGGGTACAGAAGGGCTTATCCTCTCCCATAAAAGTTGTGGATTTGGTCTTTTCAGCAGGGGACACCAAGGCAGGTATTCAGACAATTGCCTTTAATTTGCCCAATGATGAAAGGGTAGTGGCACAAAAGGGTAGCAAAAAGGTTATGCTTAAAAATGTGATAGAGGCAAAATATGAGGCAATCTTAACTCCAATTTCAAATATTTTGTTGGAACCAGAGATTCAAAGATTTGTCTCCAGAGATGCCTTTTTTAATGAAGTTTTATTCCATGAGGTTTCCCATGGCTTGGGACCTGGGATAATTTATCTTCCCGATGGAAAAGAAACCACTGTGAGGGAATCTCTTAAAGATTTATATTCCTTTATGGAAGAGGCAAAGGCAGATGTGGCATCTCTTTATCTTATTGATTACCTGGTGGAAAACAAAAAACTGCCTTCAATTTTTAAAGAAGAAAGCCCTGCAACCTATCTTGCATCTCTTTTCAGGTCTTTAAGGTTTGGGATAGGTGAAGCCCATGGTAAAGGAGTGCTTCTTCAATTTAACTGGCTATATGAAAAGGGAGCAATTTTAAGGAGCCAGGAAGGAAGATATATTCTAAATCTGGAAAAATTTAAGGAAGGAATGAAGACACTGCTGGAAAAAATTATTCATCTTCAGGCAAGAGGGGACTGGCAGGGGGTAAAGGAGCTTTCTGAAAAATATACAAATCCACCAGAATTTTTAATAAAAGATCTGGAGAAATTAAAAGATATTCCAGTAGATATAAAACCAGTTTATTCTTATAAATTTTAAAGCAATCAAAAGAAGAGCAGCAGAGCAGTAGTTGGCATTTAGCATTTGGCATTTAGGGAGAGGAATTGTAGCCGCAAGCTTTAGCTTGCGTTTGACATACAC
>JBBFMJ010000316.1:0-2308 GCA_037478515.1 Thermoanaerobaculia bacterium | reverse complement strand
ATACTGGGGCCCATAGTGGTAGAGATATATGCACTTCTTATATATTTTCCTTTGGCACTCTGGGGCTTTGCCTTAATAACTGCCTGTATAAAAGCCATTCCATTTTCATAAAGTTTTTCCACATCAAAGGATCTCTTTCCAATGGAAGAATGGATTATCCCATTTTTATCCACCCTGAATTCTACCTTTCCTGCCTTGGTTTCCTTAACTGCTTCCTTAATATTCATTGTAACGGTTCCTGTCTTTGGATTTGGCATAAGCCCTTTGGGTCCCAAGATCTTTCCCAGTTTACCTAAGGATTTCATCATATCTGGTGTGGAAATAAGTACATCAAAATCCAGAAAACCCTCCTGTATTTTTTGCACCATTTCCTCAGAACCCACCAGATCTGCTCCTGCTTCCTGTGCTTCCTTTACCTTTTCACCAGAGGCAATTACCATTACCCTGACTTGTTTTCCAAGCCCATTGGGGAGTACCACCGTTCCCCTTACCATCTGGTCGGCATATTTTGGATTTACTCCAAGTTTTAAAGTTATATCAACGCTTTCATCAAACTTTGTATAAGAAATGGACTTGGCAAGCTCTAAAGCTTCCTTTAAAGGAAGGGGGCTTTGAGGAACCTTTTTCTTTGCCTCCAAATATTTTTTCCCTGCTTTTGACATAAATACCTCCTAATCCTCTATTTCCACACCCATGGACCTGGCAGTACCTTCCACTATCTTCATTGCCTTTTCCAGTTCATTGGTGTTTAAATCTGCCATTTTAAGCTGGGCAATCCTCTTTACTTCTGCCCTTTTAATCTTCCCTACCTTTTTCCTGTTTGGTTCAGAGGAACCCTTTTCAATATTTAGTGCCTTTTTTATCAAAACAGAAACAGGAGGGGTCTTTGTAACAAAAGTAAAACTTTTATCGGAATATACGGTTATCACCACAGGGATAATTGTCCCCTGTTCTTTCTGGGTCTTGGCATTAAACTGTTTACAAAACTCCATAATGTTTAATCCGTGCTGACCCAGAGCAGGACCCACAGGAGGTGCAGGAGTTGCCTGACCACCAGGGATTTGCAACTTTATCTGAGAAACAACTTTCTTTACTGCCATAAAAATCTCCTATAATTTTTGAACTTGAAAAAAGGTCAATTCCACTGGCGTGGAACGACCAAAAATTACAACCGAAACTTTTAAAAAACCCCTATCCAAATCAATCTCTTCCACTTTACCTGTAAAATTGATAAAGGGCCCATCGGTAATCCTGACCAGGTCACCTACTTCAAAGATATCCTTGGGTTTTGGTTTTTCCTTGGTGACTTCCACATGATGCAAAATTTGATTTACCTCTTCTTCCGTCAAGGGATTGGGCCTCCTTCCACCACCCACAAAACCAGTTACCTTTGGTGTCTGTCTTACCAGATGCCAGGCAAAATCCGGAATTTTTGTGGAGCCATCTTCTTCATAGATTGTTTCAATCTGGACCAGGATATAACCAGGAAAAAGCTTTTTCTCGACTTCCTTTTTCTTTCCACTTTTAAGCTCCACCACCGTCTCCTTGGGAATTTTTATTTCCCCAAAATACTCCTTATATCCAAGTGCTTCTATCCTTTGAAGAAGAGCTTGCATTACCCTTTCTTCAAAGCCAGAATAAGTATGAACTATATACCATCTTTTAGGCAATTTATTATACTCCCAGACTATAAATATACTTTACAAGAAAAGTAAAAATAATATCTGCTAAATAGAGATAAATAGCCAGGATCAAGGTTGCCACAATGGTAACCAAAGTGGTTCCAGCCACATCTTTCCTTGAAGGCCAGGATACCTTTTTCATCTCTGCTTTTACTTCCTTGAAAAAAACTTTAACCTTTTCAAACCATAAAAATTTCATATTAAAAACAGGCCAGGAGGGAGTCGAACCCCCAGCATCCGGTTTTGGAGACCGGCGCTCTGCCTGGTTGAGCTACTGGCCTTCTTTATTTAACCTCCTTATGCAATGTATGTTTTCTGCAAAATCTGCAGTGTTTTTTAATTTCGAACCTTGCCTGGTGCTTTTTCTTGTTTTTTGTGGTGGTGTAGTTTTTATTTTTACATTCGGAACACTGAAGGGTAATTATTTCTCTCATAAACTATTCCAGTATATCTGTTATGCTTCCAGCACCCACTGTCCTCCCACCTTCCCTTATGGCAAACCTTAAACCCTTTTCCATGGCTATCTCTGTTATCAACTCCACCTCTATATTTAAATTGTCCCCAGGCATTACCATCTTCTTCTCCTCTGGTACCGTCACATTCCCAGTTACATCTGTAGTCCTGAA
>JBBFMJ010000315.1:0-2319 GCA_037478515.1 Thermoanaerobaculia bacterium | reverse complement strand
GGTCCAGCCCTCCTCAGGAGGAGAGGGAGGAGGACGACGCGTCGCCGGTTCGCGCCAGGGCCAGCGCCGCCAGGACTGACCTTGCCTTGGTCACCGTCTCCTCCAGCTCCTCCTGCGGGACTTTTAGATAGTCCTCTGGTTTTTTATAT
This sequence comes from Thermoanaerobaculia bacterium, assembly GCA_037478515.1. Taxonomy (GTDB): domain Bacteria; phylum Acidobacteriota; class Thermoanaerobaculia; order UBA2201; family UBA2201; genus JBBFMJ01. The sequence continues at coordinate 2,170 of JBBFMJ010000315.1, read as the reverse complement.
TTTTTAAAAAGCTTTTCTGTAACAATATTTACTCTTTCATCGGTGCATTGAGCTGAAAGAATTGTGGCAATCAAAGATTCCATGGGATTTGTAAATTTTAAAAAGGGTTTCACTTCCCCATAATTTCTTTTAAGCAATTCAAATATTCTTTCTTCTTTTTTCATAATATTTAAACTCCTCCTTTAATCTCTCTTTCTCCCAGGCATTAATACAATTTTCTTTAAAAAGAAGTCCTTTCCTTGACATAATTACACCATAAAAAACATCCTTTAAATCAGCAGCATAATGGGCATCAGGGTTAATGGAAACAGGAATGTTTAATTTTTGTGCCTGAGGAAGCCATTTCCAGTCAAGGTCTAATCTCAAAGGATTGGAATTCAGTTCCACCCACTTTTTTTCCTGGGAAAGTTTTTCAAGGACCTCTTCCATATCAATTTCATAGCCCTTCCTGCCCAGCAAAATCCTTCCTTCAGGATGGCCTAAAATCTTAAAATTCTTATTTGAGATTGCCTTTAAAATTCTTTCTGTCTGCTGTTCCTTTTTTAAATTAAAATGGGAATGGATAGAACCAACCACATAATCCAGCTTTTCAAGGATTTCTTCTCCATAATCCAGATTTCCATCCACCAGAATATCACTTTCCACACCTGAAAATATCAGAAAACCATTTTCTTTCCCAATTTTTTCAATTTCCTCTCTCTGTTTTAAAAGTTCCTCCCCTTCCAGCCCACCAGCATATTTTGCTGACCTGGAATGGTCTGCAATTCCCACAAATTCAAAACCCATTTCCTTTGCCACTCTTATATAATCTTCTATTCTTGAGGAACCATCGCTTTCTATTGTATGGTTATGGAGGGTACCCCTGATATCCTTAAAATTTATAATTTTTGAAATAAGATGTTTTCTGGCAAGTTCAATTTCCCCCATTCCCTCTCTCATTTCTGGCGGAATGTAATCCAAATTCAGGGATTTATAAATTTCCTCTTCAGAATTTATCTCCTCTTTGATTTTTCCAAGTTTTTTCAGCCCTTCCAAGTGCTCCTTTGAACCTGTCACCTCAAAAAGCACTTTATAAAAATTTTTATATCCTTCATATATTTTTATATTCAAATCCTTAAATTTAAGAAAAAAATCCCCATTTTCATAAAAAAATTCACTGTTCTTTAGTTCTTCCTGAAACCTTTTTAAAGAAAAATCCTTTAAAACAAATTCAAGACAATCGATTACTGGCATCCTCCTTCTTAATTGCCCTGCTGCGTGAAGTTGCGGAAACTTTGAAACCACCTCCTCTTCAATTTTAATCCCCTCACTTAAAAGCACCTTTCCCCTTACACTTTCATAAAATTTGAGGTTTTCCTTCAGTTTTTCCTGGGTCTTTTCACCAAAACCAGAAATATTCAAAAGCCGGTTTTCATAAATAGCATATTTTAAATCCTGTATAGAAGTGATATTTAACTCTTTTTGAAGGACAAATAATTTCTTTGGTCCCAGACCTGGTATCTTTAAAAGTTCCAGAAATTCAGGTGAAAATTTTTGCCTTAGTTCCTCCAAGGCAGGATGGGTTCCCTCAAAATAAACCCTTTTTATAAAATCAGAAAGGGACTGCCCTATTCCCTTAACCTTATTTAAAGTGCCTTCCTTTATTTTTTTTTCAAGGTCTTCGATGGAAAGGACTATCCTGGAAGCATCATAATATGCCTTGACCTTAAAAGGATTTTCCCCTGAAAGTTCCAGAAGATTTGCCATCTCTTTTAAAATTGAACTTATTTCTTCCTTCTTCACAGATTAAATTTATCAAAAATTTAATTTATAATCAAGAAAATTTACTTATTTTCCTTTAAAACCAAATAGTAAGAAAGGGATAGTTGGAAAAGATATGTCTTTATAAAAATATTTAAAAAGTTCCCACCAATAATCTGGAGAAACAAATAGTTTATCCCGAGTAAAACCAAATGAAATAAAGTAAGTTTTAAGTAATTTTTAAAGCCAAGAGACAGGGAACTTTTAAGAAGAGAAAAAGAAAATTTTTCAAAGGAAAGTGATAATTTTATAAAACTAAAAAAATATCTAAAAAATAAGGCAAAAGTAAGAAAAAGAAAATCTTTTAAAACCTCCAGTAAAATCTTATAACTTTCAAAATAAAGGGAATCCAGAAAGGGTTCAAGATAAG
>JBBFMJ010000314.1:0-2321 GCA_037478515.1 Thermoanaerobaculia bacterium | reverse complement strand
AATATCTCCGTCCCTTCAAAATACCTGAAGGAAGAAAAATTTGATGAGACATTTCCCTATGCTGCTTGGGAAGACATTGAACTTTCCTATAGATTATTTAAAAGAGGTATGAGAATTAAATATGACAGGGAAGCAGTGGTTTTTCACAAACATCCCACAAATATTAAAAAATTTATGGAAAGGCAGTATAAATCAGGAATTTCTGCTTACATTTTTTATAAAAAACACCCAGAACTTGCAAATTTTTTAGGAATTCCTTTTGCAAAAGGGTTAAATGAAAAAAAACCTCTTTTTTTAAAAATTAAAACAAAAATCTGCCTTCTTCTGGAAGATACCCCCATTCCCCTGCCTGGAAAATGGTATAAAGAAATAATGGAATATGTTTATTTAAAAGGTATAAAGGATAGTTTAGGAAAAAATTAAGTGGAAATTAACAAATATTTCAATGAATTCCTTAAAAATGAAAAAAATGGTGCTTTTTTACTTTTAGGGGCTACCATAATTTCCCTTTTTATCTCAAATACTCCTTCCGGAAGTGCCTATATTAATTTCTGGAAAATTAAAATTTTTGAGCATTCCCTTTTGCACTGGATAAATGATGGCTTGATGGTCATTTTTTTCCTCCTCATAGGACTGGAACTGAAAAGAGAAATAATTGAGGGGGAACTTTCAAACCTAAAAAAGGCAAACCTTCCAATCTTTGCAGCCCTTGGAGGAATGCTTTTTCCTGCCTTTATTTATATTTTTTTTAATTATGGTAAGGAGACCATCTCTGGCTTTGGAGTGCCAATGGCAACAGACATTGCCTTTGCCATAGGAATTTTATCTCTGGCAACAAAAGTGCCTCCAGCTCTGAGAATATTTCTTGTTGCCCTTGCCATAATAGATGACCTGGGTGCCATTATTCTCATTGCAATTTTTTACTCAAAAGACCTTTCCCTTTTAAATTTAAGCATTTCCCTGGGAATTTTCTTTTTTTTAATTTTAATGGGTAAATTTAAGATAAAATCTTTGCCCTTTTATATAATTTCAGGGATTTTTATGTGGTATTTTATTTTAAATTCAGGGGTTCATCCCACGATTTCAGCAGTTCTGCTTGCCTTTGCAATTCCTTTCAAAGGTGAAAATTCACCCTCTTTAAAACTGGAACACCACCTTCAAAAGCCAGTGGCACTTTTAGTCCTTCCCATTTTTGCCCTGGCAAATACCTCAATTCCCCTGACCTTTAATTTTAAGGATCTATTCCTTATGCCCCATTCCCTCGGCATATTCTTTGGCTTATTTTTTGGAAAACCTTCAGGGATATTTCTTTTTTCTTACCTTTCGGAAAAGTTAAAGATTTCCCAGCTTCCCCAAAACCTTCTCTGGAAAGATGTATTCAGCGTAGGATTTTTAGGTGGAATTGGATTTACTATGGCAATCTTTATTGCCCTTCTGGGTTTTAATGAGTTAAATACTGTAAATACTGCAAAAATTTCCATTATGCTGGCTTCCCTTTTTTCAGGGGCAGCAGGTTTAATTTTTCTTAATATCCTTAGAAGGAAATAATTTGCTGTAAGGGGGCTTTCCAAAAATCCTTGTCTTTACCCTTTTCCCTTCAAAAAAACACTCCCAACTTCTATCTGTTCCAAGTCCTGAAATATCTGAAAGCCAGAAGGCGGAAAAACCATCCTTGCTTTGAACTTCCACCTCAAACTCATTTTCCTCTTTTAATTTTTCCTTTGTTATCCTTAAAAAATAAACATCTGGCTTATCCCAGGAAAAGTAAACAATTCCATTTAATTTTAACACCCCCCTATCCTTACCCCAAAACCATATCCTCATTTCATTTTTTTGATTTAAGGGAAATCTCTTTTTAAATACCACCTTTTCTTCCATATTTGAAGGAACCTTCCCTTCCCTTCCAATTATATAACCATAAGGCGATGGTGAGTATAACCTCTTATAATGGAAATTGTGGACCTTTTCTATAAAGGCAAGGATTAAAAACAAAATTATGCCATACTTTAATAAATCAATAGGTTGAAATTGTGCCTTTTCTCTTTGCATAAATAAATGCCTTTGAAAAAATATATAAACTCAAAGTATAAAATATTCCAATAAAAAATAAAAAATAAATAATTGAATAAATAAAAGGAAAAGGGTTCTCCACTTCAAAAAAGGACTTTCTAAAAAGAAAAAGCCCTTGGGCAAGGGGGGTCAGGTATGAAATTTTTTGTAAAACTGGAGGAAAAAGAGAAATTGGGAAAAATACACCACCCAAAAGGGCTGAAAACATTGTAAAGAAATGTGAAAATGGCTCACCCTTTCTATAAATCAGA
>JBBFMJ010000313.1:0-2333 GCA_037478515.1 Thermoanaerobaculia bacterium | reverse complement strand
TCCAGGTAGCTGGTCTGATGCCCTGGATCAGATTAAGGAAATGGACTATCCTTCCTGGACTGTTGGTTTTTCTTTCAGTTATCCCATAGGAAATAGAGCCCTTAAAGAAGCAAAAAAGAATATGGAACTTTCTCTGGAATCCTTAAAGCTTCAGGAAGAACAACTCAAAGAATTAATTTTTGTAGAAATAAGGGAAGCCCAGAGGAATTTAAAGGCAGCCAAGATGAGTTTGGAGGCAGCAAAGGTCTCAAAGACACTGGCTGAAAAAAACCTGGAAGCAGAAAGAAAAAGGTATGAAAATGGACTCTCCACAAATTATCAATTACTTTTAGTTCAAAAAGACCTATCCGAGGCACAATCCAGGGAAATCTATGCAAAAATTGCTTATAAAAAAGCCCAAATAAACTATTATTATAAATTAGGAATACTCCTCGAAAAAAATAATATTTCTGTATCCTTTCCTGAATTTAAAGAAATCAAAGAATCAAAATACCATATTTTAAATTATGGATTGATTGAAAAGTAATTTAAATATTTTACCTTTTTAATCTTATATTTGAAATTATTTTTATTCTCTCTTTGGCTATTTTATTTTCTGGGTTTTCTCTTAAAACAATTTCATAACAACTTAAAGCATCTTCATATTTTTTTTGCTGAAAAAGTGCTGAACCAAGGTTTAAATAAATTTCATAGTACTTATCCCCGCCTTCAGAAAGGGCTAATTTGAAAAACTTTTCTGCTTTTTTGTAATCCTTTTGAAAATACCAGAATAAACCATAATTATAATAATCAGTTGGAAATTCCTGCTTCTTAAAAATTCCTTCAATCCACCTTTTAAATTTAGATTTCCTCTCCCCTCCTCCAAGGTCTGAAATTTCATCAAACTTTAAAATTTTTTTTTCTGAAATTTCAGGCAGTTCTTCTTTAAACTTCAATTTAGAATCCTTTCTTATAAAAATAGCAGATAAATTGTCATAATAAATCAGTTTATAATTTTCATTTTTTGAAAGGCGCTCTAAAAGACGGGGTGCTATGGCATAAGGAAAAATAATATACTCAAACCCATATTTTCTTTGAGCAATTTCAAGGGCATCTTCTGAATTCATTATCTCCTGATACTTCTTATAAAATTCTTCCCCAACTACTTCCAGCCTTCCATCTATAAAAACCTTCTCACCTGTTGCCCACATAAGAAAACCACCAAAATTTAAATGGTTTAAGACAGGTCCTTTAATTTCATTTTTCTTTATAAATTCAGAAGCATCAACAGGTAAAGCCATCCTATTCCAGTTCCAGCCAGTTCTTTCAACTCTTCTGGAAGATAGATAATAAGCATCTGTCAGAACTCTTAAGCCGGTTATAATGATAAATAAAGTAAGAAAAGAAAAAATTGCATAATTTAAAATCTTTACAAAGTTTATTTTAAAATTTTTTAATTTATAAATTGAAGAAAAGGGAATTGCCCAAACAAGAGCAGGAAGGGATACAATAATAAAAAGGGGTATATTTCTAATCATCTTTGCAGATAGCGGAAAAAAGAAAAGAAATAAAAAGGGCACCCAGTATAAACGCTTTATTATAATTGGGATTAAAGAAAAAATGCTTAAAATTGCCAGCAGGCGAAAACTAAATATTGGAATTTTTGGATAAAAAGGAAAGGACTCTGATATATTTAAAATAAAAGGTGAGACAAATTCGCCAATGGACTGTGCAAAAGGATTTTCTGCTTTAAATCTTGTGAGAAGAGTAAAGGGAAACAATACACCTTTTATGAAATAAGTATTTAAGAAAGGGGTTAAAAAGGAAATGCCACAAAATATTAAAAACTTTTTTTCAATTTTTTTATCTCTGAACCATATTCCAAATAAAAGAGAAATAATACAAACCCATCCAAGAACAAATAAGGAATGGCAGTTTGCCCAGAGCAATAAAATTAAAGGAATAAGCCATAATGGTGTTTTAAAGCCAAAGGAATACCTATAAAGCAAATATAAAAGGAATGAAAGAAAAAAATAACTCAAGATTTCAGGCCTTGCTTCAAATCTAATTTCACAGGCAAAAATTCCTAAAAGAAAAAAAATTGGCAAAGAAATAAAATCATAATTTGAAAGTAGAATTGTTTTATAAATGAAAAAGAAAATTCCAAAAATTAAGAAAATATGAAAAAGCACAATTCCCTTTGAGTCAGCAATTTTCTGAAAAATGGAAACCAAAACCTGATAACCCCAGGATGTGTCAATGTAAGGATGGTCATTTATAGTATATGTAAAAGAGTCGTTTTTTGGGAAACCCAGACCAGATAAAATATAATCCCCTGCTTTTAAATGAAAACC
>JBBFMJ010000312.1:0-2336 GCA_037478515.1 Thermoanaerobaculia bacterium | reverse complement strand
GTTTATTTTAAAAAATTTTTATGTATTTTTGGTTTTAAAAATTACTTTGGTTTGCAATCAATAAATTAAATTTATATTTTTATTGTCTCTCTGACCTTTTTTGGAACTTCCCCTTCAAAGTCCTTAAAATTTTCTTTAAATTTATTTGCAAGTTCAATTGCCTTCATTTCATATTCTTTTTCATCCTTCCAGCCCTTTTTTGGATTTAAAATCTCTGCTGGAATATCCTTTAGCATTTTTGGAATTTTAAATCCAAAAATTGGATCTTCAAAAAATTCCTCATCCTTAAATTTTTCTTCCAATGCATATTTTAAAAGAAGGCGTGAATAAGGTATTGGAATTCTTTCACCAATACCATAAGGTCCTTTAATCCATCCAGTATTTACAAGCCAGCAATTTGAACCATATTTTTCAATTTTTTCTCTCAATAGTTTTGCATAAACAGTTGGTTTTAAGACCATAAAAGGTGCCCCAAAACAGGGGGAAAAGGTCTCCTGAGGAGAGGTTCCCAAACCCTTTTCTGTTCCTCCTACCTTTGAAGTATAACCTAAAAGAAAATAAAATTTAGCCTGATCAGCGTCGAGTTTTACAAGGGGTGGGATTATTCCATTGGCATCAAGGGTTAAAAAGAATATATTTTTTGGATGAGGATTTATAGCTTCCTTTGAGATTTTAGAAATATGGGTGAGGGGATAGGCACCTCTGGTATTTTCCGTTAAAGAATCATCATTTAGATCAATCCTTCTGGTTTCAAAATCAATGGCAACATTTTCCAGAAGGGTTCCAAAACGCCTGGTGGTTTGATATATCTCTGGCTCCTTTTCTTTATCAAGGCGTATCATCTTTGCATAACAGCCCCCTTCAAAATTAAAGATCCCATCGCTGCACCAGCCGTGTTCATCGTCTCCTATGAGATATCTATCCGGGTCTGATGAAAGGGTTGTCTTACCTGTCCCAGAAAGTCCAAAATAGAGGGCAGTATCTTTTCCTTCTCCTTTATTTGCAGAGCAATGCATTGATAAAACATCCTTTTGTGGAAGCAGAAAATTTAAAATTGAAAAGATGGATTTTTTAATTTCCCCCGCATAAGAGGTGCCCCCGATGAGGACAAGTTTTTTTGAAAAATTTATAATTATAAATGCCTCTGAATTGGTTCCATCAAATTCTGGATTTGCCTTGAAATTGGGAAGATGCAAAACCGTAAATTCTGGCTTATGCTCCTTATAATTTAACCATTCAGGTCTTACAAGCATATTTCTGGCAAAAAAGGAGTGCCAGGCAAATTCCGTTATAACTCTTACCGGAACAGACAATTTTTCATAATTTCCCGCATAGCAATCCTGAATATAAAGATCCCTTCCCTGAAGGTATGCCAGAGCCCTTAGATATAAAAAATTAAATTTTTCTTCCTCAAAGGGCTGATTGTATTTCCCCCACCATATCTTTTCTTCAGAAATTTTTTCCTTTACAATAAATCTATCCTTTGGAAGCCGACCTGTATAGGAGCCAGTCCTTACAACTATGGGTCCCAAATGGGCAACAAGCCCTTCCCCTCTTTTTATTATATGTTCATAAAGGGTTGGAGTATTCAGGTTCCAGTATAGAGCTCCAGTATTTTTTATTCCCAGTTCTTCTATTCCATAAATACTTTTTTCTGCCATATTTCCTCCTTGATTAGATTAAATAAAATATCACTTCTTATTAAATCCATATTGAAAACCTTTACCCCTTCCCTCTTTTTGATTGCCTCTATAAAAGGTGTTCCTTTCAGGGCAATGGTACCTATAAATATTTTATCAGAATTTATTATTTCCAGGATTAGATTATTAAAATAACTTGAAAAGACTTCCATTTTCCCAATTTCATCAATTAAAATAATCTTACTTTCTTTAAAATTCAGAGTCCTCAAAAAACTTTCAAAGTTTTCAATATCTACAAAGTATTTCCCAACCTGGTGAGGAGTTTTAAAATTTACACTGGCAAGTTTGCCCCTGAACTTAAAATCTGAATCATAAATTGAAAAGCCAATCCTTGTTCCCCTTTCCCTTACCTCCTGTGTATAAAAACCAGCAATTTTTAAGTTCTTAAACTCAGCAAAGAATCTTTTTATTAAAGTGGTTTTTCCGCATCCCGGGGGACCTGTTATTAAATATTTCATAAAATTAAATGCTTGTTTCCTATATTAAAGTTTTTAAGACCTGTTTTTTTAATTTCTTCCACCAGGATATCGCTCAGAATATGTTTTTTAACACCATTTTCATTTGTCCACAAACTTATAGTGATATCAGGCAAAAGAATTTGAGAAACTTTTTGTGGATGCAGTGGATTGCTACTAT
>JBBFMJ010000311.1:0-2339 GCA_037478515.1 Thermoanaerobaculia bacterium | reverse complement strand
GTATGATAATCCCCTATAAAAATAAGTTTAGATTTTTCAATTTTTTCAAAAAGTTCATCTTCCTTTGCCCTTTTATATTTACCTTTAAAAATTTTTCTGTAATTTTGGTAGTATTTTTCCAGATAATAAGGCCTTGCGCCAAGGAGTTCCCTTATTTGAGTTTTTATGGATTTTAAAATTGAAATTCTCCAGTTTATAAGCTTTTTTTCTATTTTCATAAAAATATCTTAACCTAAAAATAAAAATTTTAAAACTTTTATGGTAAAATTAAAAAATGTCTTATTTTATAACTGGTGCCTCTTCTGGAATAGGTAAAGCTTGTGCCTTGCTCCTGGCAAAAAAGAAGGAAAGTATGTGTCTTTTTTCCAGAAATGAGGAAGAATTGCTAAAAGTTCAAAAAGAAGTGGAAAAATTAGGTGGAAGGGCTATAATTTTTAAAGGAGATGTAAAAAATTTAGAAGATTTAAAAAAGGCAGTGGAAGAGGCAAAAAAAGGTTTTGGAGATTTAAAAAACTTAATCTGTGCAGCAGGAATTGGCTATTTTTCACCCTTTATAAAACAGGAAATCTGGCAGGTGGAAGAGATGATAAAGGTAAATACAATGGGTGTTATAAATTCAGTTTATGCTTTTGTGCCCGTTATCAAGGAAGATGGTGGAAGGATCGGGATTGTATCTTCCATACAGGGAAGGATGGGTTTTAAAAATATGTGTGTCTATGGTGCCTCAAAATTTGCCCTTCATGGTTTTGTGCAGGGTTTAAGGGAAGAAGTCAAACCCTATAAAATTAAAATAACCCTGATATGCCCTGGAACGGTGGAAACCCCTTTTTTGGACAAAGCTGGAAGGAATGAACTCCCAAGGCAGGCAAGGTATTTGAGGGTTTTAACTCCTGAGGAGGTGGCTAAGGCAACTATTAAGGCAATGGAAAACGGCAAGAGGGAAGTGGTAATACCTTTTATGGCTAAATTATTTCTAAAACTCCACGATATATTCCCTGCCCTTCTGGAGAAAATTTATTATAAGCTATGAATATAATTTTTATGGGAACCCCACACTTTTCTCTTCCTACCCTCACAAAACTTGCAGAAAGCAAGCATAAAATATTAAAAGTTTTCACAAGATTGGACAAGGCACAGGGAAGGGGTCTTGAAATAAAAACAACCCCAGTGGGGCAGTATTGCCAGAACCTTTCTCTTCCAGTCCTTAAAACTGGTTCCCTTAAAAAAGCCCCCATAATAGAAGAAATAAAAGAACTTAAACCTGATGCCATAGTGGTGGTTGCCTTTGGTGCTTTCCTTCCCAAGGAAATCCTTCAGATTCCGAAATATGGATGTATAAACCTTCATCCATCACTCCTTCCAAGACACCGTGGACCTTCCCCCATTCAATATGCTTTGCTTGAAGGGGATTCCACAACAGGTGTCACCACTATGCTTTTAGATGAAGGGATGGATACTGGCCCAATCCTTTTGCAGGAAGAAGTGGCAATCCTTCCTGATGATAACTACGGAAAACTCTCGGAGCGACTTGCCTTAATTGGGGCAGACCTGATGATGAAGACTTTAGAGGGAATAGAAAAGGGTGAAATAGTTCCAAAACCTCAGGACCCAACAAAGGCAACCATAACAAAAAAAATTGAAAAAGAGGACTGCAGGATTGACTGGAAACTACCTGCCCAGAGGATACTTAATATGATAAAGGCATTTACTCCCTATCCTGGTGCCTTTACTTATTTTAATAAAAAAATCTTAAAAATCTGGGAAGCAGAAGTTATCCCCTTTGAAAATAAAAACATAACCCCTGGGACAATAATTGAAACCAAGTTAAGGGGAATTGATATTGCCTGCGGGAAAGACCTTTTAAGAATTAAGAAACTTCAAATAGAAGGTAAAAAACCCTGCCAAGCAAATGCCTTTACCTGTGGATATAGAGTTGTAGCTGGTGAATTATGGGAATAAGTTATGAATTTAAAAGGGCTTATTCTATACTCTTTAAGGTTTTTTATGATAAGGTTCACATAGAGCCAATCATTTCTGCTCTGGAAAGCCCCTTTGGCAAAAAAAGCATACAAAGAATAACGGATATTTCTTATGGTGTGGCAAGGCACAATTTATATCTGGAAGCCCTTGTAAAAAAATTATCTCAAAGAAATTTTGATAAAATTGAAAGGGAAATTTTGCTTATACTGAAAATAGCCCTTTACCAATTAATCCTCAATCCCATAAGGCCAGATTATGCGGTGGTGGATGAAGCCGTGGAATTTGCAAAAACCCTGGGGAAAGAAAACTCTGCAAGGTTTGTAAATGCAATTTTAAGGAAAATTCAGAAAAAACCCCAA
>JBBFMJ010000310.1:0-2355 GCA_037478515.1 Thermoanaerobaculia bacterium | reverse complement strand
CGTGAACCTGCAGGACAATTTCAGAGGATGGGAATTTTTCAGGAAGCTGTCTATAAATGTTTATCATAGCAATTTTTATAATGTCAGCAGCAGAACCCTGAAGGGGGGCATTTATTGCCATCCTTTCAGCATTGGATCTTATATTAAAATTTTTGGAGTTTATTTCAGGTATTCTTCTTATTCTGCCAAAAATTGTGGAAACCTTCATTGTTTTCCTTGCTTCCTCCAGCAAATTTGAAAAGAATTCCTTTACCTTTGGAAATTGTTTAAAGTACCTGTCAAGTATTTCCTTTGCCTCCTCTCTGGAAATCCCTAAATTCTGTGCAAGACCGTGGGGGGAAATTCCATAGATTATTCCAAAATTTACTGTCTTTGCCATCCTTCTCATTTCAGAATTTACATCCTTTTCATCTATTTTATAAAGGTAAGAAGCAGTGCTGGAATGTATATCTTTGCCTTTAAAAAAGGAATCCATAAGGGCAGGGTCCTCACAGAAATGCGCAAGGAGGCGGAGTTCTATTTGAGAATAATCCCCAACCACAAGGGTTCTACCTTCAGGGGAAGAAAATGCTTTCCTCAAAGTTCCACCAAATTCTGAACGAATGGGGATGTTTTGAAGGTTTGGATTTTGAGAAGAAAGCCGTCCTGTGGCTGTCTGAGTTTGCTTGAAGGTGGTGTGGACCCTTCCCTTTTCATCCAGCATTTTAGGGAGTGGGTCCAGATAAGTGCTTTTTAATTTAAAGTATTCCCTGTATTCTAAAATAAGGGAAGCAATTTCATATCCCATCCTTTTAAGTTGAAGCAGGGCTTCTTCCCCTGTGGAAAGTTCTTTCTTTTTTTCTGTTTTAATCTCTGGAGCAGGGCATTTAAGTTTATCGTATAAAATTTCTCTTAGCTGTTTCGGTGAGTTGATATTAAAGGAGCAACCTGCCTTTTTGTATATCTTTTCTTCAATTTCCGCTATTTTTTCTTGGGCTGTCTTTGTAAGTTCAAAAATTATCTCTTTGTCAATATACACCCCAGCCACCTCCATCCTTGACAGGACTTCAATTAAGGGCTTTTCAATTTTTTCATAAATTTCTTCCAGTCCCTCTTCCTCTAATTTTTTTTCAATCCTTTCCCATAAAATCACAATCCCTTTTAAAATATCCAGGGGATTTTGGGGAACATTGGAATTTAAATATTTTGAAAACATATATTCCAGTGTGGGGGTTCCCCTGTCAGGGTCCAAAAGGTATGAGCCAATTTCAATATCTTCAAAATTTTTAAAGGGTTTTAATCCTTTTTCAAAAATTTTTTTAAAAATTTCCTTACTCTGGTATGTAAAAACCTTTTCTTTTATTTCCAGCAATTCCTTTTCAGATATTTCCCTTGCCACTTTTCCATCAAAGAGAAAGATATTGTCATCTTTAAAGAAGGCAGAAAGCCCCTCCACCTTCCCTTCAATTTTTACCTTAGTTTCCATTTCCTTCAAAAGGGAATAAAATTCCAGCTCTCTGTAAAAATCTTTAAGTTTTTCAGGGTCTTCTTTGTATTTTTTTATTTCAATACCCTTTATATCCAGATCCCTTTTTAATATAATCAGTTTTTTTGAAAGAAAAGCACTTTCCTTTCCACTGATTAATTTTTCTTTAAGGGAAGGAGGGGAGACCTTTTCAATATTCTGGTACAAATTTTCAAGGGTATTGTATTCCCTTATGAGTTTTGCTGCAGTTTTTTCCCCAATCCCTTTTACTCCTGGGATATTATCTGAAGAGTCCCCCATTAAGCTTAAGAAATCTGCCATTTGTTCTGGAAGAACTCCAAACTTTTCTTCTGCCTCCTTCCTTGTAATTATTTGATCCTTTCCTGCCTGGTAAATCATTATATTGTCATCAATAAGCTGGAAGAGGTCTTTATCACTGGAGACAATGAGCACCTTATCTTTCTGGGAGTACTTACTGGCAACGGTGGCAATTAAGTCATCTGCCTCATAATTTTCAAATTCCCAGATGGGAATCCCTTTTAATTTTAAAAATTCTTTTATCTTTGGAATCTGGACCACAAGGTCTTCAGGCATAGGAGGCCTTCCTGCCTTATATTCTTTATAAATTTCATTTCTGAAGGTCTTTTTTGCCACATCAAAGGCAACAGAAATTGCTTCTGGCTTAAATTCTTTTTCAATTTTATTTACTGTTTGAACAAAGCCATAAATTGCATTTGTGGGAAAGCCCTTGCTGGTTGAAAGCCCTCTTATGGCAAAATATGCTCTGTAAAGGGTTGAATTTCCATCAATTAGAACGATCATTTAATAAATTATAACATAATTTTTTTGTTGTATAATAATAAAATGAAATTTCAATTTGGTCCTGTTCC
>JBBFMJ010000309.1:0-2356 GCA_037478515.1 Thermoanaerobaculia bacterium | reverse complement strand
TTTTGTTTTTGGTATTCTAAGGGAAGGGAGGAGGAGGAGGAGGTTTAAGGATGGTGCACTCCCTTATCCAATTCTGGATTTAAACAATCCTGCCCATAGAAAAAAATTTTCTTTTTTTACAATTTCTGGGATCTTTCTTTTTATTCTTCTTGGATTTGTTGGATACAATGGTTTTATCTTTACAGAATCCGTTACCTTTTGTGGAAAGGTTTGCCATAAAGTTATGGAGCCAGAATACAGCGCTTATTTAAAATCACCCCATGCCAGGGTATCCTGTGTGGATTGCCATGTGGGAAAGGGCGTTTCCTGGTATGCAAAATCAAAACTTTCTGGTTTAAGGCAGGTCTATGCAGTAATTTTTAATACCTATCAAAAACCCATTCCTACCCCTATTGAAAATTTAAGGCCTGCCAGGGAAACCTGTGAAGAATGTCACTGGCCACAAAAATTTTATGGTGCCCAGCTTATGCAAATTCCTCACTTTAGATATGATGAAAAAAACACAGCTGAAGAGATTAGTTTGATAATTAAAACAGGGGGCGGAACAAAGATTGAAGCCTATATGGGCATACACTGGCATATGCTTTTGCAAAATAAGGTCTATTTCAAAGCAAAGGATAGAAAGTTGCAAATAATCCCTTATATAGAAGCACTAAGAGAAGATGGAAGCAAAACAATTTACAGGGATAAAAATATAGAAATTTCAAAGGAAGAACTGGAAAAACTACCTTTTCACCAGCTGGATTGTATGGACTGCCATAACAGACCCACACATATTTTTCAGCCCCCAGAAAAGGCAGTGGATTTGGCTCTGGCAGGGGGCCATATTTCATCAGAACTGCCTTTCATAAAAAAGATTTCTGTGGATCTTTTAACTCAACCTTATAAAAATGAAGAGGAAGCAACAGAAAAGATAAAGGAGGGAATTCTAAATTTTTATAAAAAAAACTACCCTGATATTTTAAAAAAGGAAATAGAAAAAATTAAAAGGGCAACCGATATAATTTTGGAGATTTATAAATCCAATATATTCCCAGAAATGAAGGTGGACTGGAATACTTATCCTTCAAATATAGGCCATAGAAACTGGCCTGGCTGTTTTAGGTGTCATGATGGTAATCACATAAGTGAAGATGGGAAAGTTTTAACGGGGGAATGCATAATTTGCCATACCCTTCCACAGAGGGGACCCTTATCTGAACTGGGATCCAAACCCCTTATTTCAGACCTTCCCTGGCATCCCTTAGACCTTAAAGGGAAACATCAAAAGACTCTCTGTAGCAATTGTCATAGAGCAGGTTTTAGAGCACCCATGGATTGTGCAGAATGCCATAAATTTAATAAAGAAGATAGGATGATTTCTATGGGATGTGAGATATGCCATAAGGAAGAGGGATTGAAACTGCCTCAGGAGGATTGCAAGAGGTGTCATTCAGATTTAAAAGGGCTTCATCTTAAAGGTATGCATCAGGAAATAGAGTGCAAGGATTGCCACAAACCCCATACCTGGATGGTGGATGGAACAAAGGATTGTTATACTTGCCACGAGGGTTACGAAAAACATAGTGAAGGAAAGAATTGCCTCCTCTGCCATAGTTTTAAAATTTGATTTGATTTATTTGATTTCTTATTATAAAATAATAACCAATGTTTTGTTTTAGGCTATTTTTTATCTTATTATTGTGCCCCCTTTTTGCTTTCAGTCAGGGTAATGAAGAATGCCTTGGCTGTCATAGTGAAATAGGGTTTTCTGTTCAGCATGGGTTAAATGTAAAAAATTTATATGTGGATGAAAATCAATTAAAAAATTCTGTTCATAAAGATCTGGAATGCATAAATTGTCATAAAGAATTGGAAAACACTGATTATCCCCATAAAGCACCTCTTTCCCCTGTGTTTTGTGGGGAGTGCCATACAGAAGAAGAAAAACTGCACAGTGAAAGTTTGCATGGAAGAGCTATAAAAAGGGGTGACCCCTTGGCACCCAATTGCAAAGATTGCCATGGTAGCCATTTTGTCCTTTCTTCCAGGGATTTGAAATCTCCCACTTCACCTTTGAAAATTCCTTTCCTCTGTGGAAAATGCCACAGGGAAGGAGCACCAGTTCAGCTTCAAAGGGAAATCCATCAGGATAGGATACTGGAGAATTATACTGAAAGTATCCATGGGGAAGGACTCCTTAAAAAAGGGTTGGTGGTCTCTGCCAGCTGTACTTCCTGTCACACTGCTCACCATATTCTTCCCCATACGGATCCAAAATCCTCCATTGCCAGAAAAAATATTGCCAAGACCTGCGCCAAATGCCACGCAGAAATTGAGCTGGTCCATCAAAAAATTATAAAAGGGGAATTATGGG
>JBBFMJ010000308.1:0-2365 GCA_037478515.1 Thermoanaerobaculia bacterium | reverse complement strand
AAAACAAGGGAAATGAAAAAAATTGGAAATTTTCCTTTAAGAACTCAGTTTTATGAAAATTTTATACTATTTTCAGGCTGGAATGAAAAAGCAGAAAATAGATACTTAATTGGCTTTAAAAAACAGGGTGAAGATACCTGCTTTACTGACCGTGTCAGGGACTATGTGTTTTTAAAAGAAGGGGTTTTTTATAAAAAAATTGAAGAAGGAAAAAATAGGTTTTATTACGCAGATTATAAAAATTTTGAAAAAAAACTTGCTTTTGAAGGGGAATGGCAATTCCATAATTTGTCAGGTTTTTCCAAAAGAAAATTTAATACAGATATTACATACTGGTTTTTATTTAAGGATAGGAAATATTTCAAAATAAAAATGCCCTCTTTTGAAATTACTGAATTAGGAAATTTAGAACCTTTCTTAAACTTTGATGAAAAACATTTTTTGATTTATGAAAAAGCGGGAGATAAATTAAATTTATATTTGTTTAAAAATGAGGAGATTATAAAAAAAGTGGAACTTGATGGAATGGATATCTGGTCCTTCAACGATCACCCAGGAAATTATAAATCAGCAAGAATTGAAGGCAAGAATGGTATAAGAATCGTTGTTATTTCATTGGAAAACGAAAACCTAAAAATTTATTATCTTCCAGAAAACACAACAAATTGTTATTTTCTAAAAAAGGATGGGGAATTGATTATTTTAAAGGAAAAAAGAATACCGTTTTTTAAAGATGCAAAATACCGTAAAGCATATCTTTATAATTTTAAAACAGGAAAGGAAAGGTCTTTATGAACTTCAAAATTGACCCAAAAAAGCCAGAGCCAATATTTTTGCAGATAGCAAACTTTATTAAAGATATGATTATGGAAGGGACATTCAAACAAGGAGACCTTCTTCCATCAGTTAGAAACCTTGCCTTTGATTTAAAGGTAAACCCAAATACAGTTCAAAAATCATACAAGGAACTGGAAAGGGAAGGATGGGTTGAAGTTTTGAGGGGAGAAGGATATCTTGCAAAAAAGCCAGAGGAAAATGAGATAAAAAACTATTTAAAGGAAAGAAAAAAAATTATTGAAAAGGAAATTTTATCTTTAAAAAAAGCAGGCATAAAAAAAGAAGAAATTTTAAATTTTATAGAAGAGATATGGAGGGAAAAATGATAGAAGTTAAAAATTTGTCTAAAAGTTTTGGGAAATTAGATGTTTTAAGGGATTTAAGTTTTAAAGTTGAAGAAGGGGAAGTTGCCCTTATTTTAGGAAGAAATGGAGTTGGAAAGACAACTCTTTATAATTTAATGCTTGGAAACCTTCAAAAGGATGGGGGAGAAATTTCAATTTCAGGTTTGAAGCCAGAAAAGGATTATGTCAAGATTAAAGAAATTGTGGGTTTTATGCCAGAGGAAAGTTATTTTTATGAAAACTGGACTTTAGAAGAAAATTTAAACTTTATAAGAAAATTTTTTAGAAACTGGGATAAGGAAAAAGAAAAAGAACTACTTGAAAAATTTAAATTAGAGAAAAAACAAAAATTGAGCAATTTAAATAAAGGAGCCAAAAGAAAGCTTTCACTTCTGGTATCCCTCTGTCATAATGCAAAGGTATTTTTCTTTGATGAACCCCTATCTGGTATAGATCCAATCTTCAGGGAAGAGATTTTATATTCAATAATTGAGGAAATACAAAGTAAAGGTGGAACCTTTTTAATTTCTTCACACTTTCTTGAAGAACTTGAAAACATTGGGACCTATTTAATTTTTTTAAAGGAAGGAAAAATTGAAATAGAAGGAAAAATTGAATATTTAAGGGAATATTTTGGCTTATTGGAAATAGAAGAAGGGCAAAAAGAACCAGAAAATTTAAAAATTTTGAAAGAGAAAAGAACAGGAAATAAAAAAATAATTTACTGCCAAAAGATAACTGAAGGAGAAATAAAATTTCAGCAGTTTTTAACTTTAAATGAAATCTTTAAAATTTTACTAAAAGAATAGGTTTCATAAACATTTTTTATAAACTATAATTTAAAACCACAAAAAGGGCAAAATTTTGCAAATTCAGGGGTTTCTTTTTGACAGGAAGGGCAAATATTTGAAATTTTTTCTCCACAAAAGGGGCAAAAATTTGCTTTCAAGGGGATTTCCTTTTTGCATTTTTTACAAAAAGTACTTTCTGGAAGCTCCTTTTTTTCTTCTTTTTCTATAAAATTTCCACCTTTTATTTCAAAATTTAAGATTTTTAAACTTTGGCACATCCTTCAGGAATAATTTTTCTCCAAAAACCCAATCCATATTGACCTTAAGAGGAAGTAAAAATTTTGAGGATGGAGAAATTCTTAATGGAGAGGAGATACTGAGATTTAATTTATA
>JBBFMJ010000307.1:0-2382 GCA_037478515.1 Thermoanaerobaculia bacterium | reverse complement strand
CATCCTTTAAAAAAGCAGGTTCTAAGGATTTAATTTTTTCAATATCTGGCTCCTTGGGACCTTCATCCTTTTCAATTATCTTCCCATTAAATTTTACTGGGACCACTTCATTTTTAAACTTTCCTTCTGCCCAGGCTTTAAGTGCTTTTTTATGGCTTTCAATGGAAAACTCTTCCTGTTCTTCCCTGGTTATATTTAATTCCCTTGCAAGATTTTCTGCGGTCTCACCCATCCCCATATAATAGCCAATTTCCAAAAGTTCTGGATGAAAGGAAGGATTAAAACCCCCAATAGGAATTGAAATCATATCTTCCACACCAATGGCAATCCCGCAATTTAAATCCCCCAGTTCTATACCCCAGGCAATCTGGTGGAGGGCATCCATAGAAGAGCCACAAAACCTATTTACAACCTTTCCACAAGTTGTGACAGGGAAACCAGCAAGGAGTGCCACAGCCCTTCCCAAAAGCATCCCCTGAACTGCCTCAGGAAAGGCACAGCCTAAGACAATGTCTTCAACTTCTTCCTTTGGAATATTCTTATTCCTCTCCATAAGCGACTTTAAAACCTGAGCACCCAGGTCATCTGCCCTTATGCCAATCATTTCACCCTTTTTTATACCAATGGGTGATCTTACTCCATCAATAATCAAACATTTTTCCATATCTCCTCCTAATCTAAAAAATATTTTTTATGGTGATACAAAAGGTCTGTAAATTTTTTCACAATTTTAGAGTAATTGTAGGGAAACCTCAAGGAAAAAATTAATTCAAAAATCCTTTTTTCTTCCTTTTCCCTTTCATATTCTTCAAAAATTAAGGGAATAAGGATAAAAATCTTGGAAGAAACTTCTTTAAAGTATTCACATAAAAAAAGATCTGTAGCCAGAAGGTGCTCCTTTCTTTTGCTTTTTAAATATCTCAAATAGGAAGAAACACCTGCATAATGGTAAATTAAAAGGTCAGCCAGAATTTCCCCTAAAAACCCCTCCTGCCTCAAATCCTGTCCATATTTTATAATTGCCCTTTCAAAAAGATAAATAATCAGTGCTTGCATTTTATTTAAAAAATTTTCTTCCCAGTTTGGAAAATCCAGATTTATAATTTTTTCAAATTCCTTTGAAGCAATCCTGGTAGGAATTTTTTCCAGCAGAGAATCCCTCAAAATATAAGCATAAAGGACAAGGCGGTTAATTTCATTGGTCCCTTCATAAATTCTGTCTATCCTTGTATCCCTGTAAACCTGTGCTGGAAGATACTCTTCAGAAAAGCCATAGCCCCCAAGGATTTGAATTGAATGATCCGCAACTTTTCCAAGGGTTTCTGAACCAAAAATCTTGCAAATAGAGGCCTCCACGGCATATTTTTCCAGGTCCTTCCCTTTAACATTTTCAAAAAGGTCTGCTGTCCTGTAAACTATAGCATCACAGGCAAAAATATAGGAAGCACTCTGGGCAAATTTTAACCTTATGGGCTGGAAACAGGCAATGGGAAGGGAAAACTGCTTTCTCTGCAATCCATAATCTAAGGCAAAATCAAAGCAGGACTTGGCACCCCCCATAGTGGCAGCACCTAATTTAAACCTTCCCACATTCAAAATATTTAAAGCAATTTCCATCCCTTCCCCTTCTTTCCCAAGTAAATTTTCTTCTGGAACCCTGCAATTTTCCAGTATCACTGAACAAGTGGAAGAACCCTTTATGCCCATCTTCTCCTCCTCCTGCCCAATGGAAATCCCACCAAAACCTTTTTCCACTATAAAGGCAGAAATATCTTTTGCTGAGGTCTTTGCAAAAATTATAAACACTTCTGCCCAGCCAGCATTTGTTATAAATTGTTTTTGCCCGTTTAAGACATAAAAATTTCCATCCTTTTTTGCCTCTGTCTTAATTGAAGAGACATCGGAGCCAGCCTGGGGTTCTGTCAGAGCATAGGAAGAAAGGATTTCCAGGT
Organism: Thermoanaerobaculia bacterium; assembly: GCA_037478515.1. Classification (GTDB taxonomy): domain Bacteria; phylum Acidobacteriota; class Thermoanaerobaculia; order UBA2201; family UBA2201; genus JBBFMJ01. The sequence continues at coordinate 430 of JBBFMJ010000307.1, read as the reverse complement.
TTCCCAGTTTTGGAAGGTATTTTTTCTTTTGTTCTTCTGTCCCATAATATAAAATAGGAAGAGTGCCAATTCCAGTATGGGCAATAAAGGTTACACAAAAGGATTCACAACTACCCTTTGAGAGCCCTTCAGCAACAAGGGCAGAGGTGGTCTTTGTAAGTCCTAAGCCATCATATTCCTCTGGAATTTCTGCTTTTGCAAGCCCCAGTTCTGAAACTTTCCTTAAAATTTCAAAAGTCAATTCCCTGTTTAATTTTGATAATTCTCTCCTTTTAGGATAAATCTCTTCCCTGGCAAAGTTTGAAACCATCTCAAAGATTTCCTTTTGTTCTTCAGAAAAATCTTCTCTTGAGAATATCCTTTGCTCCTTCAAACCCTTAAATAAAAAACTCAATGGTTCCATAATTTCTCCTCAAAAACAATATAAATT
>JBBFMJ010000306.1:0-2387 GCA_037478515.1 Thermoanaerobaculia bacterium | reverse complement strand
GTGCTTTCCCTCTTTTCCAGAAGCACTTCACCTGACATATTACTTTCCCTCGGGATAGGTTAAAAATAACTTTCCCCAATCTGACTCTAAAATGGGTTTCATCCTCTTTTTCCCAATAAAATGCCACCAGAAAAAGTCATGATAAAGGTAAGAGGCAAGGATAAAGATATTTACAATGGGAGTGTGGAAAAAAAGGTATTGAATATTTTTTAAAGGTCCATACCATAAAACATTTGCAGTTTTTTTAACTAAATTCTCGGAAACCCTGTAATTTAAATTTATCTTTGAGATATCTTCTCCTAAAATTTCTATCTTTTCTGGATCTGCAAAGCCCAACCCTTCCTCCTCTGCCCTCCTTAAATAATCAATTTTCAAGGGCTCAAAACCCATAATTTTTGCACCAGTTGCATCTATTGCCACCTGATCTTCTGATGCCAGAATCAAATTTGTTATGTGAGGAATCATTGTCCTGGGACCTGCCCCTTCACCTGAAATTGTCCCATCCATCACCGCAAAGATTGAAGGATGGATTTCTTTTTGAGTTTTTAAAAGATCCACAAGGGTTTCATGGATCCAGGTATGGGTATAATGTCTTTTTGTTGAGAGAAGCCCTCCAAAGGCATTTTTCATAGCACCTGTTGTTGTTGTATAAATATGGGTCTTTAAAGTTGGAAGGTGGATTATGTTTTTTCCAATTAAAATTTCAGGAATATAAATCCCCTTTTTATAAATTCTTGGAAGAACTTTAAGTTCTGCTTTTGGCTTAAATGGAATCCATCTGGTATGCTGACTGTTAAAATTTTCATATTCTTTTACTTCATATTTTTTATAAACCTCTTTCAATCTCAACAATTTCTGGCCTTTTTTTGAACGGGTTACCACTGTTTCGTTATGAAGAGCCGATATGTCTTTATAGCCCCTCTCCTTCAAAGCTAAAATAACCCCTTCCAGTTGCCAAGGAGTTGTATTGGCTGAAAGAAAGGGATAATGCCAGGAGACATTGTCCTTTAATATTATTGGAATTTCCTTTTTAAAAAAACCTTCAAAATTTATGAGTTCAAATAATTTATCTATGTCCTTTAAGACACTTTCAGGTGTTGTCTTTAAAACAGCAACCCTTGATTTCATAACCTTCCTTCATATAAAATTATAAAAAATACTGAAAGCCAGAGCAAAATATTAATTAGAAAGGGCTTGTCTTTAAACAAAATACTGCTGGGATCTTCTCCCACATTCTTTATATGAACCAGATAAAGATATCTGTAAATTCCATAGACCACAAAGGGAAGGGTTATTATAAGATAAGGGCTATGAAATTTTTTTGTTGTTTCAGGGGAAATTATATAAAGGGAATAGCAAAGGACTGTAACCCCTGCTGAAATGGAAATCAAATGGTCTAAAAAGGGCTTTGAATATTTTTCCAGAACTGTCCTCTGTTCTGCATAGTTTTCCAATTCCATTTCACTCCTTCTCTTACAGAAGGCAAGAAATAGGGCAAGGAAAAAGGTACAGAGAAAAAGCCAGGAAGATAAAGGCACATCTATGGCAACTCCCCCACCTAAAATCCTTAAAATAAACCCTAAAGAGATGGAAATTCCATCTAAAATTACATAGTTTTTCAAACTCAAAGTATAAAAAACTTGGAGGAATAGATAGCCAAGGATTACAAGAAAAAAGGTCTGGGGAAGGGGACTTGCTACAAAGATACTTAGAATGAATAAAATGAAGGATAAAATTAAAGCTGAAACTATAGATATTTTTCCAGAAGGGATAGGCCTTAACTTTTTTACAGGATGAAATTTGTCCCTTTCTTTATCCAGAATATCGTTTATAATATACATAGAGCTACTTATGAAGCAAAAGGAAAAAAAAGCAGAAATGGAAAGGAGGAGAAAGTGCGTATCCAGAAGGTGCTGGGAAAAGAAAAGGGGCACAAAAATAAAACCATTCTTGGTCCACTGCCTTACTCTCAGGAGCTTTAGATAAAGAATGAAAGTTTCTTTTAGCATTCTCATAATTACAATTATAATATCATTTTTTCCTCTTTCAAGCTATGATTTTTTCTGGCATCTTAAAACAGGGGAATACATATTTCAAAATGGCATACCCAAAGAAGACCCTTTTTCTTATAATTCAAGAGGAAAATGGATAAACCATGCCTGGGGATGGGATATTCTTGTTTTTCTTTTACACAAAATTGGTGGTTTTAATTTATTATTTTTCTTTAAATATCTTTTAGTATTTTTAATGGCTTACTTTTTATATCTTTTATGCAAAGACAAAAAATTTTCATATTTTTTTAGTTTTTCCTTAATTTTTTGGGCTCTTTCCTTGGCAAGGCATCGGCTGGACATAAGGCCAGATGGAATGGGACACCTGCTTTTTCT
>JBBFMJ010000305.1:0-2408 GCA_037478515.1 Thermoanaerobaculia bacterium | reverse complement strand
GGATTTTATTTAAAATTCAGCCCAGGGAAGTTTTGGATTTTCCTAATCACCATATTTTTTTCTATTTTTATCTTGGATGGGTTTTTGCGGATAATTTTGAAATTCTTTAAAAAAGACCATGGCGCTTTCCCTTTTTCCCTTATCCACTTTTATTTTTCAAAGTTTAAAAAAAGTAATGAATTTAATGATGAAATCCTAGAAGTTAAAAACCTCCTTATTATCCATTCTCCCTGCCCCAAGCCCCACTGGGTTCAATGGGGTGGAATAAATTATAAAGATAGATCCTTTAAAATTTCAAAACAATTGAAATTAGAAATAAGCCATTTTTTTAAATTTGAACCCTCTGAGGAAAAATACCCTGCCTATGATTTTGAAAAGGAAAAGGGTTACAATATTGCTTCTGATTTTTCCATAATCCTTTCTCCCCTCTGGGGCTTTCTTCCAGAGAAGTTTCAATATTCCCTTCTGAAATATGAAAGGTATAATTTGAAATATTATTTTTATTTTTCTCTAATCCTCACCTTTTTTGTTTCTTTTCCTTCAATGATTTTTGATTTAATAAGGTTTATGCAAAAAAGGGAAGTTGTCTATTTTATACTTCCCCACTTTTTGATTTCTCTTTATTTTGTCTATGAGAGTTTGATGCGTTTTTTCTATTTCATAACGGAAAGAAAGATAAAAGGAAGCCTCATTGCCTTTTTCATAAAACCATTGTATTATATGATTTACGAGGAATTTTTATGAAAATTGGTTACATTGCCATAGGAGATGAACTTTTATGGGAAAACAGGATAGAGACAAATAAACTTGAACTTGCCCAAATTCTTTCAAGTTTTGGTTTTGAAATTCATTCAGAGTTAATCTTAAGGGATGATAAAGAAGATTTAAAGAGAGGGCTGGATTATTTTATGGATTATGATCTTGTTATAACCAGTGGGGGTCTGGGACCCACAAAAGATGACCTTACCAGGGAAGCACTGTCAGAATATTATAAATCTCCATTAATATTTTATGAAAATCTCTTTTTAAAGTTAAGGGAAGATTATGAAAAAAGGGGAATTAAAATAAAGGAAGTGGCAAAAAATCAGTTTTATATTCCTTCCCTTGGAAAACCTTTAAAAAATTTAAAAGGGACGGCACCAGGGATATTTATAAAAAGAGGCAAAAAAACCCTCTTCTCTTTTCCAGGGGTTCCTGAAGAATTTAGATTTATGTTGAAAGAATATCTTTTTCCTTATCTGAAAAAGAAAGTTAAAAAGGGGGTTTATAAAAGGACCTATGACCTGGCTGGCACTTTTGAGTCCTATGTGGAAGATAAACTTAAAGATTTTTACAAAGAATTTTCAGGGGAAAAGATAACCATACTTGCTTCTGCTGGCATTGTTTCTATAAACATTAAAACTTTTGATAAAAAGATTTTTAATAGAATGGATAGAAAATTAAAAGAACTTTTTAAGGAAGAAATCTTTTCCCTTGGAGAAAAAAAATTAAATGAGATAATCTATGAAATTCTGGAAAAGAAAAATATAAAAATTTCTGTGGCGGAGTCCTGTACGGGTGGCGGACTTTCTTACGAACTTGTCAAGGTTCCAGGTATATCAAAATATTTTCTTGGTGGGTTAGTGGTCTATTCCAATGAAGCCAAGGAAAAAATTTTAGGTGTTTCAGGGGAAACCTTAAAAAGGTTTGGGGCAGTCAGTTCAGAGACAGCCAGCGAAATGGCACAAAAAGTTAGAAAAAAGTTTAAGTCAGATATAGGTGTTTCCATAACAGGAATTGCAGGTCCAGAAGGGGGATCCCCTCAAAAGCCCGTGGGAACAGTTTATATGGGAATTTCTAAAGAAGATCTTACAGAAACCCATAGATTTCAATTTTCTGGATCCAGGGAAAGAATTCAAAAGTTTACAATAAATTTTGCTTTAAATTTAATTAGAAAGGCATTGCTATGAGGTTGTTTATAGGAATTCCTGCCTCTGAACTTTTAAAAAATCAGGTGGATAGAGTCCTTAAAGAAAAACCCTTTAAAGCCAGCTGGGTAAGGTCAGAAAACCTCCATATTACATTAAAATTTTTAGGTGAGGTGGAGGAGAAAAACGCAAAAAGCATAATTGATAATTTTGAAAAAGTGTTAAAACCTTTAAATAAAAAAGTGCTCCCCTTTGAGGGGGCTTCTTCTTTTCCAAATGAAAAAAAGCCCAGGGTTTTGTTTTTAAAATTTTTTGAGGATCCTGAACTTTTAAAATACCAAAGGGATGTAGAGATATCTTTTGAAAGAGAAGGTTTTAAAAAGGAAGAAAGGGAATTTAAAGTTCATTTGACCCTGGCAAGGTTTAAATTTCCACCGGAAATTGAAAAGTTCAGAAAACTTCTGGAAAAACTATCAAAAGAGAGCTTCGAGCCCTTTGAGG
>JBBFMJ010000304.1:0-2427 GCA_037478515.1 Thermoanaerobaculia bacterium | reverse complement strand
ACCTATGATCTGGTGGGTATGGGAAAAGGCAAGGAGGGTAAAAGGGGCAGAAGTCCTTGTGGCAACGGACTCAAAGGAAATTTATAGGGTAGTGGAAAATTTTGGAGGCAAGGCAGTTATGACTTCTAAAAGATGCCCTTCTGGAACTGACAGGATTGCAGAAGTGGCAAAAAAATATAAAGCCCAGTATTATATAAACCTTCAGGGCGATGAACCTTTAATTAAAGTGGAAACCTTAAAAAAATTTAATAATACCTTGCTTAAAGGTTTTGAAATGGCAACAATGGATTTTCCTTTAGATGAAGGACAGGCACAGGACCCCAATGTTGTAAAAGTTGTAAAGGATAAAAAGGGTTTTGCCCTCTATTTTTCCAGGGCACCAATTCCCTACCCAAGAAATAAAGGTATTTTTAGAAAACATATTGGGATTTATGGTTATAAAAGAGAAACCCTTTTAAAATTTGTAAAACTTAAAAAAGCTCCCCTTGAAGAAGCAGAAGGGCTTGAGCAACTTAGGGCTCTTTATAATGGTATAAAAATTTATGTTACAGAGGCACCCTATGATTCCATTTCTGTGGATACCCCTGAAGATGCTTTAAGGGTTGAAGAAATTTTAAAAAAGGAGGGGATTTAATGCAGACAAAATATATTTTCATAACAGGAGGGGTTGTATCTTCCATTGGAAAGGGCATAACTGCCTCCTCCATTGGAACCATCCTGGAAGCCAGGGGCTTTACAGTGGATTTTATAAAATTTGACCCCTATGTTAATGTGGACCCTGGAACAATGTCTCCCTTTCAGCACGGGGAGGTCTATGTGACTGACGATGGAGCAGAAACCGATCTGGATCTGGGGCACTATGAAAGATTTACCTCCATTACCACTTCAAAATTAAATAATTACACCACTGGAAGAATCTATCAGCAGGTTATTGAAAAGGAAAGAAAGGGAGAATATCTGGGCTCAACGGTTCAGGTAATTCCCCATATAACAGATGAAATAAAAAATTCAATAAGAAAGGTCTCTGAAGGAAAAGATATAATAATTATTGAAATAGGAGGGACAGTTGGAGATATTGAATCCCTTCCCTTTCTGGAAGCCATAAGGCAGTTCAGACAGGAAGTGGGGAGAGGAAATGCCATAAATATCCATGTAACTTTGGTGCCTTTTATAAAGGCAGCCCATGAACTAAAGACAAAACCCACACAGCATTCTGTAAAGGAACTCCAGTCCATTGGAATTCAGCCAGATATAATTATTTGCAGGTCTGAAAAAACACTCCCTTCAGATGTAAAGGAAAAGATTGCCCTATTTTGCAATGTTCCAAAGCAGGGAGTAATTGGGGAAGAGGATGCAGATTTAATTTATGAAGTCCCGCTGCAACTTATAAGGGAAGGGCTTGATGAGCAGATTTTAGACCTTTTAAACCTTCCCCATTCTCCAAGGAAGATAAAGGAATGGGAAGAGATGGTGTATAAAATAAAAAATGCAAAGGAAGTGGTAAAGATTGGAATTGTTGGGAAATACACAAAATATGGGGATTCCTATAAAAGTTTGGTGGAAGCCCTTGTCCATGGAGGGATTGCCAATAACTTAAAGGTTGAGATAAACTGGATTGATTCAGAGGACTTTGAAAAAGGAAAAAAGTCGTTGAATATTTTAAAAGAAATGGATGGGGTTTTAATTCCAGGTGGTTTTGGAGAGAGAGGGAAAGAAGGGAAGATAAAGGCAGTAAAATTTGCAAGAGAAAATAAGATTCCGTTCTTTGGGATATGTCTGGGGCTTCAGGTCTCAGTAATCGAATTTGCAAGAAATGTTGCAGGGCTTTCAGGGGCTGATTCAACGGAGTTTAATGAATGTGCTCCGCATAAGGTAATTGTAAAACTTCCAGAACTTTTAAAGGTTGAAGATTTGGGTGGAACAATGCGCCTTGGTGCTTATGAGTGTTTTATTGAAAAGGATACCCTTGCATATAAAATTTATGGGAAAGAGCAGATTTCGGAAAGACACAGGCACAGGTATGAAGTAAATACTCAATATAAAGAAAAATTACAAAAGGCAGGGCTTGTTTTTTCAGGGAATTCCCCCGATGGGGTTTATGTTGAAATAATTGAGATAAAAGACCATCCATTTTTCATTGCTGTCCAGTTTCATCCAGAATTTAAATCAAAACCCTTATCCCCCCATCCCTTATTTAAAAGCTTTGTGGAAGCATCTTTTTTAAATAAAAAAGAGAAAATAAAATAGAGTTTTTTTGTCAAAGTTTAATATTCTTTAAACATTTAAGTTATGGATAATTCATTAAATTTATTAAATTTTTAAAATTCAGTGGAAAAATTTGAAAAAAAGACACACATTATTATCAGAAGCAAAAATTTTAAAAAGGGAGGTCCTTATGAGCATTTTTAAAGTTTTAGGTTACGGGGG
>JBBFMJ010000303.1:0-2430 GCA_037478515.1 Thermoanaerobaculia bacterium | reverse complement strand
CAGCCCTTTTGGGTTTTCTATGTCAGGCATCGGGAATTGCAACTCAGTCAGCAAGGTTTAAAAGTAAGGCAAAAGAGAAAACCCTAATCTCCTTTGGAGCCAGAAGAATGCACCCTTCTATTTCCCCAATGATTGAAAGAAATGCATATATCGGGGGTTGTGATGGAGTGGCAACGGTAAAATCTGCCTGCCTTTTAGGGGAAACTCCTATGGGAACCATGCCCCACTCCCTGATTTTATGTTTCAATTCCACAGTCCTTGCTCTCTCTGCCTTTGATGATGTAATTGAAAAGGAAGTCCCGAGGATTACCTTAATTGACACCTTTCAGGATGAAAAGTTTGAAGCCCTCTATGTTGCAGAATTTCTAAAGGAAAAATTATATGGAGTTCGCCTTGATACCCCACCTTCCAGGAGAGGGAATTTTAAAAAGATAATTGAAGAAGTGAGGTGGGAACTTAATTTAAGAGGATATAAAGATATAAAAATTTTTGTATCCGGTGGACTTAAAGAAGAAGATGTTGAAGAATTGTACCCACTTGTGGATGGATTTGGGGTTGGCACTTCCATTTCCAATGCTCCAGTTATTGATTTTTCTTTAGACATTGTGGAAATAGAAGGAAACCCCTTTTCAAAGAAGGGGAAACTTTCTGGCAAGAAGGACTTACTTTTCTGCAAGAATTGTTCAAAAAGAGAAATCATTCCTTTTAAAGAGTCAGAAAATTTCTGCCCCTGTGGAAGAAAAAGGGAAAGGGTTCTTAAAAAAATTTTAAGCAAAGGAGAAGTCCTTGAAAAGCTGCCTTCACCCAAGGAAATTAGAAATAGAGTTTTAAAAAATATTTTAAAATAAAAATCAGGACATCAGGTAAATGAGGACTGCTTTTTGGGCGTGTAAGCGGTTTTCTGCTTCATCAAAGATGACTGATTGTGGCCCATCAATTACATCCTCGGTTACTTCTTCTCCCCTATGGGCTGGAAGGCAGTGCATAAAGATAGCATCCTTTTTTGCCATTTTCATTATATTTTTATTTACCTGATAGGGCTCAAAGGTCTTTCTCTTTATTCCCTTTGGGTCTTCCTGTCCCATTGAAAGCCAGGTATCTGTAACCACCACATCGGAACCCTTCACCTCTTCAATTTTTTCAGTAATTGTTATTTTGGCGCCACTCTTCTTTGCCACTTCCTTTACTCTTTCAACTACCCAGGCATTTGGCATATAATCTATTGGGGAAATAACTGTCATATCTACCCCAAGTTTTGAAGAAATAACCATTAGTGAATGTGCCATATTGTTTCCATCCCCGATATAAGTCAATTTCAAACCTTTTAAATTTCCAAATTTTTCTATAATTGTTTGAAAATCCGCCAGAACCTGACAGGGATGAAAGAGGTCAGATAACCCATTTATAACTGGAACAGATGAATGTTTTGCCAGTTCTTCTATGGTATCCTGCCTAAAAACCCTTGCCATTATCCCCTGAACATACCTTGAAAGTACTTTTGCAGTATCCTCAATTGTTTCTCCCCTTCCAAGCTGAAGATCATTTGAAGACAAAAAAATTGGAAGTCCTCCCAGTTCCCACATTGCTTGGGTAAAAGAGACCCTTGTCCTTGTTGAGGGTTTTTCAAAGATCATTGCAAGGGATTTCCCCCTTAACTTTTCCCTATACTTATCTCTATTTTTCTTAACTTCCTTTGCTAAACTTAAAACCTCTTCAATATTTTCCCTTTCCCAGTAAAGTAATGTAGTTAAATGTCTTGGTTTCATCCTTTACCTCCTAAAAAATTTCATATATTTTAACACAAAAGATAAAAAATTGAATAAATTAACTGCATGAATCCATTCCAATAATTTTTTGGATATGATAAATTTCATCATCAATTCCATTCTCATGTTCAAAAAATATCCAGCCATTTTGTCCATCATCTCTCTCAACTAAAATCCACCATTCAGTTATTGGTTTTTGCAAAAAATCAATCTCATCATAGGAGAGCAAAATTGTATTGTCTTTGTATTTTGCAATATAATCACCTTCTCCAACATAACATTGTATATCAACGATTTTCCCTTTATTAATTTTAATTCTATGGTTTTTTATAAATTTTTTTATAATTCCTAAACCTTTCCGGTATATAACAATATCCCCAGAAATTGCTTTAAATATTTCTCCTGCTTTTAACCTGAATGAAATTTCACTTTTATTTCCTTCTTTTTTATAAACATTTATAGGCATTAATGCCATTGCTTCTCTAAAACTGCAGCATTCAAAAGGACAAATATTTTTTTCAACAGCCAAAGGCATTTTATTTTTTTTATTTTAAAATAATCTTCTGGTTTCATGTTTTTATAATCTTTAATTTCCTTGTTTGCTCCTTTTGATAAAAGGATTTTAAATAATGTTTTTTTTTCAAAAATTGCAGCGATATGAAGT
>JBBFMJ010000302.1:0-2449 GCA_037478515.1 Thermoanaerobaculia bacterium | reverse complement strand
AGATATGGATTATATATGGAAATGAAGAGAGATTTCAAAATGTAGTAGACCTTGCAAATCCTCCTTCGGAAATAAAATTCTATACCATGGAAGGAGTGGAGTACTATGAGCGTTTAGGTAAAAATATAAAAATAGATGATTTAGATAAAGATGGACTGAAGGATTTCATATTCAGCTCTTGCATCCATAGAAGTTATAGTGGTCGTTATATTTGTGAATTTAATATTTTTTATTATAGTTTATTTAAATTCATAAATTAAAAAATTTTTTATTTTAGGAATAAAGCATATTTTTTAAAAAGAGACATTGCTTTTCTGGAATTTTAAAATTTAAAGTGCTATAATAAAATAAATTTAAGGAGAGGAAATGAAGGAAAAATTTTATTTATTTGCAGGTCCCTGTGTTATTGAAGATGAAAAAAGAATATTAAATCAAGTAGAAGAGATGATAAAAATTTTAGGGAAATTTGAAGATGAAATATTCTGGGTCTTCAAGGCATCTTTTGATAAAGCAAATAGAACATCCCTTTCTTCCTTCAGGGGGGTTGGGCTTGAAAAGGGAATGGATATTTTTAAAAAGATTAAAGAAAAATTTAATGTTCCAGTAATTACTGATGTCCATGAGACAGTTCAGGTTCAAAAGGTTTCGGAAGTTGTTGATTTCATTCAGATACCTGCATTTTTATGCAGGCAGACAGATCTCTTGTTTGAAGCAGGAAGGACTGGAAAACCAGTAAACATAAAAAAAGGACAATTTATGGCTCCTGAGGATATGGTTTATGCAGTTGAAAAAGTAAAAAAAGGTGGGTCAAAAGAAGTATTTCTAACAGAGAGAGGCACAACCTTTGGCTATCACAATTTAGTCGTGGATATGCGTTCTTTTTTAATTATGAGAAATTTTGGTGCAAAGGTTATATACGATGGAACCCATTCCCTTCAAATGCCATCAGGAGAAAAGGGTTTCTCTGGTGGAAGGAGGGAATTTTTAGAACCACTGTGCAAGGCAGCTGTTGCAGCAGGAGTGGATGGCTTATTTTTAGAAGTCCATCCAGAGCCAGAGAAGGCATTATCTGATAAGGCAACCCAGCTACCCTTAAAAGATTTGGGAAAACTTCTGGAAAAACTGTTAAAGATAAGGGAGGCAGCAAAATGAGTATTGAAGTTGCAAGAAATGTCTTAAAAATAGAAGCAGATGGGATAATGGAGGTCTCAAAAAATTTAGATGAAAATTTTGTAAAGGCAGTGGATTTGCTTTTTGCCTGTAAAGGGAAGGTAGTTATAACAGGAATGGGAAAATCGGGTATAATTTGCAGGAAAATTGCAGCCACTATGTCTTCCACTGGAACACCAGCAATTTTTATGCATCCAGCAGAAGCAATACACGGGGATTTAGGGGTAATAACTGAAGGGGATGTTGTAATTGCTGTCTCTTATAGTGGAGAAACAGAAGAAATTCTATCCCTTGCAGAGGTCTTGAAAAGATTGGGAGTGCCACTGATTTCAATGACTGGAAACCCTCAATCCACCCTTGCCTCTATCTCTGACATAAATTTAAGTATAAAAATACCCAGAGAGGCATGCCCTTTAAACCTTGCACCCACTGCCTCTACCACTGCAACCCTTGCCTTGGGTGATGCACTTTCTATGGCACTCCTTATAAGAAAGGGCTTCAAAGAGGAGGACTTTGCACTAAGGCATCCAGGGGGCTCTCTTGGAAAAAAGTTGATGAAAATTAAGGACCTGATGCACACTGGGGAAAAGGTTCCAAAGGTCTATCTGGATACAAATATGAAGGATGTAATCTATGAGATGTCCAAAAAGGGCTTTGGAATAACTGCTGTGGTGGATAGGGAAGAAAAACTTAAAGGAGTAATCTCTGATGGAGATTTAAGGCGTCTTCTTCAAAGGGATGAAAAACTTCTTTCAAAGACAGCAGGGGAGTGTATGAAACCAAATCCCATCACCATTGAAGAAGAAGCCCTTGCATCTGAGGCACTTAAAATTTTTGAAGAAAAGAAGATAACTTCCCTTTTTATAAAAGATAGGGAAGAAAAACTCATAGGAATTATACATCTCCATGATTTGTGGAGAGTAAAACTCTTTTAGCTTTTTTAACTTTCATCTTTTAAAAGCATATTAAGATTTATTTTCACTCAAATGTTAAGTTTGGATTTATTTAAGAATTTTAAAAGTGGTCTTCCTTTTTCAAAGGGAAATACAGAAGGATTTATTTTTAAAAATCCCCTTTACTCCCCCTTTATTCAAAGGAGGATTATTTGTAATAATTTTTTTCAAAAATCTCCCTTTCAAAAAGGGAGATACAGAGGGATTTGATCTTTTTATTTTTTCCTTAAAAATCTCCCTTTTTTCAAAGGGGGATTCCTTTAAAATTTTTCCTGATTAAAATTTCCCTTTCCCAAAGGGATGCGCAGAGGGATTTATTCTTGAAG
>JBBFMJ010000301.1:0-2451 GCA_037478515.1 Thermoanaerobaculia bacterium | reverse complement strand
CAGTCCTTTATCTTTCATATTTTGAAGAACCTCTTCAATTTCCTCGTAATTTTCTATCTCTTTTCCTATATGCGCAAGTATGGAAATACCCTTCATTTTTCTAATGGATTCAAGCCCCTCTTCATATCCCAGCCTTTTTCTTTCCACAAAAGCAGGTTTTCCTGGTCTTAAAAGTTTTGAGATTGCCTCTTCTGTATCCTTAAAATATCCTTTTTTAACAAGAGCTGAAGCAAAGTGCATCCTTCCCACTGTAACTTTTGCTTCCCTTTTAACCTCCTCATAATTTATATCATAATTTAAATTTTTCAGGTTCTCTAAAATATTTAAATTCCTCTCTTCTCTTAAAACTTTATTTAGATTTTCTATTCTAAAAACTTCAGGGGACTCAGGGTCAATAAAAAGCCCCAACATATGAAATCTTAAATTTCCATTATACTGCAGGGAAAGTTCAATCCCTGGTACAAATTCAAAGGGAAAAGAAGAGTTATTCAAAGCCCTTACACCAGAAGCAGTATCATGGTCAGTCAAGGCAAGGGCTTTTATGCCCTTTTCCTCTGCTTCCTTTAAAAGCTCCTCAGGGCTTAAAGTTCCATCAGAATGGTTTGAATGGGTATGCAAGTCAATCATGCCTTTGGATGTGCCTTTTTGTAAACCTCAATGAGTTTTTGAACATCTATGTGTGTATAAATTTGAGTCGTGGAAAGGGAAGAATGGCCCAAAAGTTCCTGAATAAACCTCAAATCAGCCCCCTGCTCTAAAAGATGGGTTGCAAAGGAATGCCTGAAGGTGTGGGGTGATACCTCTCTGCTTCCTAAAATTTTTATGGCATATTTTACCACTATCCTGTGTATGGACCTTGTGGTAAGTTTTCCTCCATTTTTATTTAAAAAAATGTAATCAATTCCCTCAAAGGGAACCTCTTTTAAATAATCTCTAATTGCCTCCAGTGCCTTTTTCCCAAAGGGAACAATCCTTTCCTTTCCTCCCTTTCCCTTTACCCTTAAAACCCTTTGAGAAAAGTCAATATCTTCAAAGGTCAAAGAGGAAAGTTCAGAGACCCTTATACCCGTGGCATATAAAAGTTCAAAGATTGCCTTATTCCTCTTTTCAAGCCAGCCCTCCTCTTCCTTTTCTTCCAATATTTTGATTATCTCTTCCTTTTGAAGAACCTTTGGAAGGGGTCTTATAAATTTTGGCATAGGAACTGCAGAAGCAGGGTTTGCCTTTACCTTTTCTTCCTTTAAAAAATACTTAAAAAAAGACCTTAAAGTTGAAAGGTGCCTCTGCATTGACCTTTTCCCTATCCCTTTCCTTGAAAGATAACTTAAATAGGAAAAAATAGCAAAGGTGTCAACCTGTTTTATATCTTTAATGTGGGGTTCTTCAATTTTTAAATAATTTAAAAAACTTTCCAGGTCCTCTCCGTAACTTTTTAAAGTCATTGGAGATACATTTTTTTCATATTCCAGATAATTTAAAAATTCCTTTACATATTTTTCCATCTAAAAATTTTATCATAAATGATATAATTATTTTATGGAACCTGATAAAATCTTTACTGATAGATTTTCTTGTAGAAGTTTTTTAAAAAAGGAAGTGCCAGAAGAATACATTGAAGCCATTTTAAAAGCAGGTATATGGGCACCATCGGCTGGAAACCTCCAGCCCTGGAGATTTTTGTTAATTACAAATCAAGAATTGAAAGAAAAACTTGCGGAAGTTGCCTACGGACAGGAATTTATATCAGAAGCGGACTTTGTTGTAGTTGTAATTGCCCTGCCTGAGGAGTCAGCCATAAGGTATGGGGAAAGGGGAAGAAACCTTTATTCCATTCAGGATACGGCGGCAGCCATCCAGAATATGCTCCTTCAGGCATCAATTTTAGGGCTTGGGAGTTGCTGGGTTGGTGCCTTTTCAGAAGAAAGGGCAAAAAAGGTTTTAAATTTAGAGAAAAATGAAAAACCTGTGGCAATTCTCCCCTTTGGTTTTCCCAAAGAATTCCCACCCCCTTTAAGAAAAAGAAAAGATTTAAAAAAAGTGGTAAAGAAACTGGAATAGTGGTGCTTTTTTCTGGCAAAGATATGTTATAATTAAAAATTAAAAGGGAGGAAATATGAGAAGTTTATTTGACTTTTTAAATGGTGAAGAAAGAAAAATCTTTGAAAACCATTTGGAAATATTAAAATTTAAGGAAGATGAGGTAATTATAAAAGAAGGGACAAAAAACAATTCCCTCTATATAATCAAAAAAGGGCTTATAAGGGTTCAAAAAAAGGTGGAAGGAAAGGATATGATTTTAGATGATTTAAAAGAAGGCGAAATTTACATCCCTTTTGCTGGAATTGCTGTCCTTAATGAAAACGACAAAAGAGATTATGCCGCCGTAGAAAAAGACGTTAAAACAAGCGGCAAAAAATCTTTATACGACAGAGTTTCGGAATTGCCCGAACA
>JBBFMJ010000300.1:0-2455 GCA_037478515.1 Thermoanaerobaculia bacterium | reverse complement strand
CTTACCTTTGGATTATCAATGGAGGATCTTAAAATAAGATAGGCAGAGTAGACAAAAAGAAGAAGGGTTATGGAAATTTGTCTGGGATCCCAGTTCCAGTAATTTCCCCATTCAATCTTTGCAAAAATTGCACCTGTTATGGTAGCAAGAAAAGAAAAAAGAAGCCCCAGAGAGATAAGAGTCTTTGATTTTATGTCATAAAGATATTTCCTTTTTTTAAGATATAAAAAAGAATTATAAGCAGATATAAAGAAAGCCAGAACTGCAACCCAAGCCATAGGGACATGGTAAAATACTATCCTATAACTTTCTCCCTTAAATCCCTCTGCGGAAGGGGCATAAAGAAAGGATAAAATTATTGAAAAAGAAAGGAAAACAAATACAAAATATATCATTCTTTCCAGACCCTTTCAAATAATAAAATTGAACCAAAAAAGGATATTCCTGAATAGGATACCAGAACAATGGCACTTTGAGTAAAAAAAAGGGACTGACCCGAGGAAGCCAAAGAAAGACCTTTTGTGCCCTCAAGAATTAGTGGCATAAGGATGGGAAAGGTTAAAATGGGAAAAAGGGCACCCTTCATAGATGCCTTGGATACAATGGCAGATATAAAGGTAGATACAATAGAAAGTCCCAGCATAGAAAGAAGCATAACAATTATAAAATAACAAAGATTTTTAATATAAAATTCCATAAATATACAAAAAAGAGGTGTGATTATGGCAGAAATACTTAAAATCAATATTAAATTAAAGAGAAGTTTTCCAAGAAAAACAGTTAAAGGATCCAGAGCCATCTTAGTAGTAAGGGCAGTTTTTTGCTCTTCCTCTTTTACAAAAGCCCTGGAAAGTCCTATGGAAGAGGAAAAAAATAAAGATAGCATAAGGAGGGCAGAAAGGATATCTCCTTTCGAATTCCCTTCGATTTTATAAGGACCTATAGAATAGGAGATTAAAATTAGAGTAACCACGGAAAAAAGGATAATGGAATTAATGGAAACCTTTGACCTCCATTCACTTTTAAGTTCCTTTAAAAAAAACATAAAAATTTTACCTGCCCAGTTCAATTTCCCTGTTTCCATATTCAAATTCCCTTTTATTGTTAGAGGCAATCAGACATATTCCCCTTCCTTTTTGTTCCTCTATTATCTGGGATAAAAAAAGGTATCCCCCTTCATCCAAGTTGGTTCCTGGTTCGTCTAAAAACAAAAAAACTGGCTTATGAATTATTGCTGAAATGAGTTTTGTTTTCTGTCTCATACCGGAAGATAGGTTTTTAAAGTATTTGTTTTTTGCCTGTTCCATCTTTGCCATAATGAGATAGTTTTTAATTCTTTCTTTATCTTCTATACCTCTTATTTTTAATAAAAAATAGAGATTTTCAAAAACTGTGAGTTCTTCGTACAAATTTTGTTCCACTGAACAAAAGCCAAAAAAATGGTAAAAATCAAAATTTTTTAATTTATTTCCATTAAAAAAGTATTCTATTTGCCCGGAATCCGGAGCGAGAATTCCTGTAAGTATTTTCAGAAGAGTTGATTTTCCAGAACCATTAGGACCTTTTATAACCAGCACCTCCTGCCCCTCCACTTCCAAATCCAGTCCTTTTAAAATGGGTTCCCTACCATAGGAAAAAAAAAGTTTTTTTGCTTCCAGTTTACAAAAGCTCATCTAATTTTTCCTTTGCTTCCATATTGGCAGGGTTCAACTCTATGGCTTTCTGATATTCCTTTATGGCTCTCTGTTTTAAACCTGCTTTTACATAAAGATCGCCCAAGAGGTTATAGGTTTCATATTGTTTATCATCAATACTCAGGGACTTTCTTAAGAAATTTTCTGCTTCTTTTAATTTATTTTCTTCAATATATAATTTTCCTAAAAGTTGAAGTACCTTCCAGTCCTCCTGTTTTAAATAAATAATTTCTGATAGTTTTTGTATTGCCAGAGAATTTTGTTTTGCTGAAATTGCTTTTTTTGCTTCCATAAGGAGTTCTCTGGATTTTTCTTTTGGATCAAATTCTTTCTTTTTTTCACCTTTAAGTTCAGTATCGTACTTTTTTCTTTCTTCTTTATTGCTTAAAATCTGATATGCTTGATTGATAGTTGCAAAAAAATCTTCCAGGACCGTTCGGTAATTAAAAAACTCAGGAAAGGAAGAAAACTTATCAGGATGGAATTTCTTTGCTGCTTCAAAGTATGCCTTTCTTATCTCTTCTTCTGTGGCATCCTCTTTCACTCCCAAAAGTTCGTAGAAATTCATCCTTTCTTTTTCCTTTGCCAGTTTCAAAACTTCCTCAAAGGGATTTAACCTTTCCCCTTCTTTTACTATTGATATTAAGGATAAAGCATAGAGAAATGTCAAATCCTTCTCTTTTTCCCCTTCATCTCCAGGAACCAGATAAAATAATTTTTTAATCTCTATAGGATTTTTTGCTTCATTTAAGAGATAATAT
>JBBFMJ010000299.1:0-2466 GCA_037478515.1 Thermoanaerobaculia bacterium | reverse complement strand
CATTTTTAATATTATTTTTTATAGTTTTAAATTTGAAAATAAAGTTAAAATCCAGGTATTTCTGGATTATATTTCCACCCTTGTCTGTTTTTTATCTTTTAATTGTCAGAGAATTGATATCAATTTCTAACCTGATTATAAATTCTTTTTTCCTTAAAATTTCCCTTTTCCTCCTGGTTTCCACTTTTATCCTTTTCTTTTTAAAATTTTTAGAGATTAAAGGTTTCAAGTTTCTTGCTATTTTTTTGCTGCCGCTTTTATTCTTTTTTAATGGCTTTTATGCATTTTTATTCCTCATACTCGGGAGTGCAGGGGTTCTTTGTTTTGCCCATAAAAGATTTTCCTTCTTTTTACTACTTTCCCTCTGGGCACTCATACCACCCTATATTTTTCAGAGGGATTTTTTAAAAAAATATCTGGAAAATTCCTATTCCTTTTCAAAGATAAATCAAACTACCTTTTCTATTTTAAAGGTTCAGAGCATTTTTCCAGAAATCTTAAATAATCTGGACTGGGAAATGGAGTTTCCTCTCTTTGATCTAATTGAAGATAAAAAGGGGTTTATTGAATTTTTGGAAAGAAAGCTTTCCCTGAAGGAATTGCCCCTGGATTATAAATTAGAGTTATATGAAGGCGAGAAGCTTCTGGCTTTAAGTCAGAGCAAAAGTTTCCCTGATTGTCCTTCATCTGGGGGGGAAGGATTTTATCAGGAAGGGGAGTCCTATTATCATCTTTCTTCAAATTTGAAGTATAAAGGTGCAAAATGGGGAAAGGTTTTAATTCATCTTTACTTTTATCCACCCTTTATGGGAAAAAGGGAAGTTTTGCCTGTGGGTATGGGTATCTATGATAAAAATGGAGACCTTCAAAATTCCAGTGCCATATATCTTCCAGAAAAACTTAAAAAGGACAATTTAAAACAGGGTATCTGGTACATATACCAGGAAGGAGAAAAATTTTATCTATTTTTAATTCCCCCCTGGGAGTTTTCTTTTCCCTATCTTCTTTTTGGTTTTATAATTTTTGCAGGTGCCCTGCTCTGTCTTCCTTTTCCTTTCAGATATAAATCTATTTCCTTTCTTATCCTTTTGCCTCTTTTATCTGTTTTATTTCTTATAATAATTTTGGGTTTTATATTTACCACAGATCAAAGATTATCCCTTGTTAAACTTCAAAATATATATGGCAGTTCTATTCAAAAAAATGTGCTGGATTATGTAAGTGGTTTTAGCCCCACTTTTTATTACAAAAAGGGTATCCTTTCAGGTGGGGAGGTTTATGAAGAGAGATTTTATTATTGTCCTTCAAAGGTTATGAAAAAACTTCCCTTAAAAAAACCAGAGGTCTTTGAAATAGAAAAAGATTTTTATCTCTTTTTTGAAGACAGGGAAAAGAACCTTATGGCTTTCAAGCAGCCAAACCTTTTGGGAATTGAAAAACCAGTCCAGTGGCTTGCTGAAAAGACTTGGGGAAATATAATATTTTTCTATGGGATATTTCTTTTTTTACTGACTGCCCTTTTGAATAAAATACTGGACCCTGTAAAGAAACTCTCTGAAATGGCAGTCGCAGCTGGGAAGGGGGAAAAATTTTATGAAGTAAAACCTGTCTTTGGAGAAGAAATTGAAGAGCTTTCAAAAGCCCTCAAAAACTCCTTCTTAAAACTTCAGGAAGAAGAAAAAACCCTGAAGGAAACCTTAAACAATCTTCCTGTGGGAGTTGCCCTCTTTGAAGGGGAAAGAAAAGCACTTTCAAATCATCTATTGCCCCTGAAAGATGAAGAAATTTTAAATCTTGAGGAAGAGGGGATTCTGGAAAGGGGTGAGAGGATTTTTCAATACAAAAAGGTAAAAATTGACCAAAGGAAATGGATTTTCTTTTTAAATGATATAACTTCTGAAATTGATAGGGAAAAACTTTCTCTGGTTTCAAATATAGCCAGGATAGTTGCCCATGAAATAAAGAACCCCTTAACCCCCATAAAACTTTCCATTCAGTATCTTAAGGAAATTTTTGCAAAAAAAAGGGAAGAGTTCAGCAAAGAGTTTCCGAAGATTTCAGAAGAGGTTCTGGAAAGTATAAAGGATCTGGAAGAGATCTCTTCTGAATTTTCTGATTTTACCCGCCTTCCATCACTTAAAAAAGAGAAGGTAAATATAAATAAATTTTTTTCCCAGTGGCTTTCTCCCTTCATATCACAGGAAAAGGTAAAGCTAAATCTTCCTAAAGAAGATATTATTTTAAACCTTGACACACGCCTTTTTAAAAGGGCAATTTTAAATATTTTAAACAATGCCTGGCAGTCAAAAGACCCACCCCCCTTGGTCCATTTAAATTTAATAAAAAAAGATGAACTGATCATTGAAATAATTGATGAAGGTCCCGGTGTTGAAGAAGAATTTTTAGATAAAATCTTTGAGCCCTATTTTACCACCAAATCAACAGGAACAGGCTTGGGGCTTTTCA
>JBBFMJ010000298.1:0-2472 GCA_037478515.1 Thermoanaerobaculia bacterium | reverse complement strand
ATTTGCAGAAAAATATCTTTCAAATCCTTGCCTTCTGAAAATGAAAAAATAGGCAAAAAAAATGGAAAAGGAGAGAAGGGCAAGTAAAATACCCCATAATTTTAAATTTTTTCCCCTTTTTTCTTCACTCATTTACTTTAAAAATTGTAGAAGTTACCTCTGGGATAGAAATACTGGAAGGAAAGATAAGCCATTTTGTTTTGGAAAGCAAATGGACTTTAAAAGATACAAAAATTTCCTCATTTTTTGCCTCCTCAGGAATTTCAAAAAGGGAAAGGTTTTGAAAAGAAGACATAAGTTTTGCTGTCTCATTCCAGGAATGGACATACTGGGTTTCAAAAAGCTGGTCATCCT
The DNA here is from genome assembly GCA_037478515.1 of Thermoanaerobaculia bacterium. Taxonomy (GTDB): domain Bacteria; phylum Acidobacteriota; class Thermoanaerobaculia; order UBA2201; family UBA2201; genus JBBFMJ01. The sequence goes on along the minus strand of JBBFMJ010000298.1, from coordinate 2,118 downwards.
TTCTAAAATTTAAACGATATTCCACCTTGACAGGATCATATTTGCAGGTCACGGTTACCTTTGTCTTAGCCCAGACCTTGTCTTTGAAGGTTCCCTTGGTTTTCAAGTAAAAATAATAGGTAAAAGTCAAAGGAAGCCCGCTTCTGACCCTTTCCAGGATTTCTGAAGGAAAAGTATCAGCCAGCTCCAGAGAAATAAGAACCAGAGAGTGCTTCACATTTAAAGAGAATTTTTTAACAAAGGGCTCTTGGGCAAATAAATTTAAAGAAAAAACCCATAAAAGCACCACTATTTTAAACTTTTTCATCTCTTTATTATAACCAAAAATGAAAAATAATCAAAAATACATTATAATATAAATATGTTAGATGATAAAAATATTTTACTAAAGTTTAAAGAAATCTTGTATTTTTGCCTTGAAGAATTGAAAGCCACAAAAGCTGCCTTTTATTTGCTTGCTCCTGATGGCAAATTTTACCTTAAAGCTTATTATGGATTTACAAAAAGAGATGTAATACCAGAAGTTCATGAAAGGACATCTCCCATTGTGGAAGCCCTTTACCTTGAAAGAAAATCCTTTTACTATAATAGCCCTATGGAATCAGGAGATATAAAACCTTATCTTGTAGAGGCAAATACTACCAGAATTTTAATCTGCCCTGTGTACCTTGAAAGAATAGCGGGTTTTTTAGATATAAGAGATAAAGCAGCAAAAGAGCCCTTTAATGATCAAGATCTTTCCATCGCTGATGGGATTGCTTTAAAATTTTCTGCCTATCTTGCTACTTTTCAAACAAAGAAATCCATTCCCCAGCCAGTAAATTTAAGTGAAGCAAAAGAGGAAGAAGTAAAGACCTATGAAACCATATACAGCAAAGTTCAAGCCATAAAGACAAACCCCGATCCCCAAATTTTAAAACCCATAACTGAACCTCCTCCTCAATTTTTAAACTCCCTTTACAAAATAATTGATCTTTTTCTCCATCTTGAAGATTTCGCCACCCTGGTATGCAGTTTTTATACCTCCAAGGGTTCTTATGTAATTTTGGGAGGGAGATTTATTCTTTCAGAAGAATTTTTGCAGAAATTAAATCAGGAAGGGAAAAACCTTGTATCTCAAAAAATAAAAACAGAAATTGGAAATGGTTTCTTTATAAACAGGCACTTTCCTCTGGGCGAAAAAAACTTCGAAGGGAAATTGTACAGGGGATTTCAGCATTTAATATCTTTAAGATTTGATTACCAAATACTATTTAATTACTTTTCCACAAAACCCTTAAATAAGGAAGAACTTCAAACGCTGTCTCCCTTTGTTACCCTTGCAAAATCTTACATCAACACGGAAATGGAAAATTTTATTTTAAATAAAAGCTACAGAGCCCTTCTCAATAAATTCCTGCAACCAGGGATTGAGGATTATTCTTCCCTGGTAAAACATTCTCTGGTGGTTTCTGACATAGCCAGGGAATTTTGCAAGGTTTTACAGCTGGACCCCTTGGAAATTGAAAGAATTGCTCTGGCAGGGCTGCTTCACGATATTGGAATGAGGGAACTGGATTACAAAAACCTCTATCATAAAAAGAAACTTTTAGATGATGAACTTCGCCTTTTGCAACAACATCCAAAGATTGGGGCATATCTGATTCAAAATATTCCTTTTCCCTATGAAGTTTATACCCTTGTTTTACATCACCATGAAAGATGGGATGGAAGTGGTTATCCAAATCAAATGATGGGTGAAGATATACCCCTGGGAGCAAGATTGATACATATAATTGAGGCTTATGATGCAATGACTTCTAAAACCTCTTATAGACCTGTTATTGACCCAACTCAAGCATTGGAGACCTTAAGGAGCAAAGCAGGTATCCAATTTGACCCTGTTCTGGTGCCAAAATTTATAACCTTTATTCAAACTTATGAATATGGAAAAGCTCCTCATTAAAAATAAAAAAGCATACTTTGATTTTTTTATAATTGAAACCTATGAATGTGGAATTGAGCTTAAAGGAGCAGAGGTAAAATCAATTGTAGAAGGAAGGGCATCAATCAAGGAGGCGTGGGTAAAGATTAAAAATGGGGAAGCTTATATAGTGGATATGAACATATCCCCTTACC
>JBBFMJ010000297.1:0-2485 GCA_037478515.1 Thermoanaerobaculia bacterium | reverse complement strand
TTTTATTTTATTAATGAAATCATCTCCTCCTAAAAATATTTGCCCTTTTAAATTTTTGAAAGGAGATTGTCTTTTAATTCCAGCATAGATAAATTCCTTCACCAATTTTATTGCTCTGGATTTTTCTTCAGAAAATTGCATAAATATAAAATCTTCAGATAAAAAGGGGAGTTTTTTCTTGATATTTAAGATATATGGAAGAGAGCTCCATTTCCATTCCAGAGGATCTTCTGCAAGCCCTGCCCTTACTGGATTTAGATTTATGTATCTTATAAGTTCTAATAAATATCTTTCCTTTTCCACTAAGATTGCTTTGTATCTTCCCTGAAATATATGCCCAACCCTTCCGTATTTTTTATTAAATTTTTGCGTATAAACTCCATTTAACTGCCTCATTATCTTCGACAAATTCCCTTCAGGTGTTTCCAAAAGAAGATGGTAATGGTTAGGCATAAGGCAGAAAGAGTATATTAAAAAATTGTATCTTTTTGAAGTCAGATCAAGACATTTTAAGAACAGATAATAATCTTTGTCATCTAAAAAAATTTTTTCCTTTGCATTTCCTCTTGAGGTGATGTGGTAAAGAGCACCTGGATATTCTATTCTCAATGGTCTTGCCATAGATATATTTTAATAAAAAATCAGTCAAGATTCAAGACCTGACCCCAGGAGAGAATTCAGGTAGTTTCGACCTTCAGAGCTTGCCCAGTCAAAATATCCCTCTTTTTTTAATATTATCTTTCCCTCTCTGTCTAAAATAAAATTTGTGGGTATGCCCATGCTTCTGAATTTATCAGGGGTTGGAGAAATTTGAATATAGGCAGGAAAGGAGTATTTATAAAATTCAAAATACTTTTGAACCCTCGAGGCATCTTCAGAGGAAATTGTTATAAATTCAATCCCTCTATTTTTATATTCCTCATAGATTTTTTGAATTGAAGGGAGTTCCCTGGCACAAAATCCGCACCAGGTTGCCCAGAAAGTTAAAAATACAATTTTCCCTTTAAAGTCATTTAAGGTAAAGGTTTCACCTTTTAAATTTTTAAATTTGAATTCAATTTCCTTTCTGTATTCTTCTTTACTTTTTTCTTCAACGGAAGGCGGTTTAAAGGAGGTCTCCCTTTCCATTTCCTTTATCTCTTTTATGGACTTATAAAAAAGAATAAGCCCAAAGGTCAAAAATACAATAAAAAATAGTATAAAAAAAATGTGTACCTTTTTCATCCAGAATAATTTATCATAATTTGTGGTAAAATCAAGGGGAAAATATTTTAAGGAGGTATTTATGGAAATTAAGAACTTTGCCGTAATAGGTTGTGGAACTATGGGTAAGGGTATAATTCAGGTGGCTGCCACTTCTGGATTTAATGTCTATGGAATAGATACTTTCCCAAAAGCCATTGAAAGTGCCCAGAATTCCATTGAAAAGGGGATTATGAAATGGGTGGAAAAGGGAAAGATTTCAGAAGAAGAAGGAAAAAAAGCAATAAATTCTATTTGCTATTCTGAAGATTTAAGTTCCCTTAAAGTGGCTGATTTTGTGGTGGAAGCAATTGTAGAAAAAGAAGAGGAAAAGAAAAAGCTTTTCAAAGAGCTGGATGGAATTACCAGGGATGATGTAATCCTGGCTTCAAATACCTCTTCTATTTCAATCACCACCCTGGGAAAGCAGACAAAAAAGCCAGATAAAGTAATTGGTATGCATTTTATGAACCCTGTACCTTTAATGTCCCTTGTGGAAATCATAAAGGGTTACGATACTTCCCAAGAGACAGTAAAATTTGTCATAGAGCTGGCGAAAAAGATGGGTAAAGTTCCAGTGGAGGCAAAGGATAGCCCTGGTTTTATATCAAACAGGGTGCTAATGCCTATGATAAATGAAGCAATTTTTTGTCTATATGAAGGAATTGGAACAAAGGAAGATATTGATACCGTTATGAAACTTGGTATGAACCATCCTATGGGACCTCTTGCTCTTGCTGACCTCATTGGACTTGATGTCTGCCTTGACATTTTAAATGTTTTATATGAAGGTTTTAAAGACCCAAAATAGTGGAAAAGGATTTTACACCTACTGAACCCATAATTTTTTGTCAGGCCTGCGGAGCCAAAAATAGTTCCTTTGATCCCCTTTGCAGGGTCTGCAAAGCCCCACTTTTCTTTTATTCCTTTTCTGAAAAGGAAGAAAAACTTTTTGATGAGTTTACTGAAGAAACCTTTATCTTTGATGAAATAAGGGCTATAAAGGATACCCTTTCAGAGTTAAAAAGCGGGCTCTTAAACCTTTCGGAAGAACTGGGAAGGATAAAAAGGGATCTGGCAAGTATCTTTAATGGTTTTTCTTCCCTGAGAGAGATTCTGGAGGAAAAGGAGATTTTAAAGGGGCTGGAGGTAGAGGAGAGGTGGGAGGAGAAGGAAGCCATTACAATAAATATAGAAGACCAGATAAGCCACTTTTTAAAAAAGAAGGATGATGTTCTTTCCA
>JBBFMJ010000296.1:1434-2488 GCA_037478515.1 Thermoanaerobaculia bacterium | reverse complement strand
ATAACCCAGATTTTGAATTCCTGTGACATAAAGCATTAAAAAACAGCCAAAAAAAACAAAAATTATTGGAATTATTGCAAGAAAGGGACTGGAAGGTAAAACCTTTTCTTCCCTTTGAAACCCCAGAGGATTTGAACCATCCCTTACAACCTTTCCTTCCTCAAAAGCCCTTTTTTCTGCTTTAAACATTGGTCCAAAATCCCTTAAACTGTAGGCAATTAAAAAACCAAAAAAAAGGGCAAAAATTGGATAAAACCTGTAAGGAATTGTCCTTATAAAAAAAAGGTAAGGGTTTTCAGAAATGCCTAAATTACTGAAGGATTCAGAAATTAAAGAAATTTCATATCCAATCCAAGTGGAAATAAGGGCAATGGAGGTGACTGGGGCTGCAGTGGAATCCACAATATAGGAGAGTTTTTCTCTGGAAATTTTGTAGGTATCTGTCAGGGGTCTTAAGGTATTTCCAACCAGAAGGGTATTGGCATAATCATCAAAAAATATTAAAATCCCCATAATCCAGCCAGTAACCTGAGCACTCTTTTTACTCTTTACATACCTTTTTAAAAAGGAAACCAACCCTTCCATTCCTCCATTTTTATAAATTATCCCCACCATTCCACCTAAAAAAAGTGTAAAAAGGATTATGGAAGAATGGTCATAATTTGCCAGATTTTTAACAAAACCCTCCTGAAGCATTTTTTCAAAGGATACATAAATTTAAAATCATTTAAAATTAAAAAACCAGAAAAAATACCTAAAATTAAAGAAAAATAAACCTCCTTGAAAACTATGGCAAGGGAAATGGCAACCAATGGAGGTATTATGGAAAAAAAACTATCTTTTTTAAGGGAGGGTTTTAAGAGTACTAAAATTAAAAAAAAGATTAAGAATAAAAAAATTAAAAATTTTTTCAAGAGGAAAAGAGTTTCTGCCTTACTTCTTTTTCAATTTTTTCCATCTTTTTAATGATTTAATATTTTGTTTCAACAAGTTCATAGAGATTCCATATTGCTCGTTTCATATCTGTATCAACATCATTTTTTTTATTTTCATA
>JBBFMJ010000296.1:0-1424 GCA_037478515.1 Thermoanaerobaculia bacterium | reverse complement strand
TAGGTAAACCAGGAACCTGATTTTTCAATAATTTTAAATTCCACACCCATATCAATGAGTTCCCCTGACTTGGAAATTCCTTTCCCGTAGTCAATATCAAACTCTGCCTCTTTGAAGGGAGCAGCCAGTTTATTTTTTACCACTTTAACCTTTGTATGGCTTCCTGTCACATTTTCCCCTTCCTTTATACTGGCAACCCTTCTTATTTCAATCCTAACTGTTGAATAAAACTTTAAAGCCCTTCCACCTGTGGTAACTTCTGGATTTCCAAACATAATTCCAATCTTTTCCCTAACCTGATTTATAAAGACCACAGCAGTGTTGGACTTTGCCACAATCCCAGCCAGTTTTCTTAATGCCTGAGACATAAGGCGTGCCTGAAGCCCAACCTGGGCTTCCCCCATTTCCCCTTGAAGTTCTGCCCTGGGGACAAGGGCTGCCACAGAATCAATTACAATTACATCAATGGCACCAGACCTTATGAGCTGTTCTGTAATCTCCAATGCCTGTTCTCCATAATCGGGCTGAGAGACAATGAGTTCTTCAATATTTACACCCAATGCCTTTGCATAGTTGGCATCTAAGGCGTGCTCTGCGTCCACAAAGGCAGCATAACCCTTCTTTTTTTGTGCTTCTGCAATTATATGAAGGGCAAGGGTTGTCTTTCCCGAGGATTCAGGTCCAAAGATTTCTGTAATCCTCCCCCTTGGAACACCTCCAATCCCCAAGGCATAATCAAGCCCTAAAGAACCAGTGGATATGCTTTCTGCTGGAATTGCTGCCCTTTCCCCCAGTTTCATTGCAGCACCTTTTCCAAATTGCTTTTCTATCTGCAAAAGGGCCGCCTGAATTGCCTTTGCCTTGCTATCATCTTCCTGTTTTGGCATACATTCCTCCTAATATTTATCATTAAATTATAACATTTATCAAAGTTTTTCTCAAATATTATTTTACTATTTTACTAATTCCTTTTTTCTTATTATATTAACTTTTGAACAAATTTGTGAAAAATGAAGTATAATTAAATGAAAGCAAATTTAGGAGGTTTTTATGGATAAATTTTTGTTTTTTAATTATTTACGGGGGGGTGGTAGTTCATCTTTTACTTTCATTATTTATTCTATTCTCCTTTTCCTTATTTTCTTATAATCCACCATCCACAATCCATCTTGATATGTCTTCAAAAAAAGTTCCAACAAAAAGAAATCAGTTAGAAGTTAACTTTAAAGCATATACGGAAGGTGAAATGATTTTGGGAAATTTTGTTCCTTATACACCAGGGGCAGAAATAATACAAATTAACTTCCCTGAAAGTTTTTATTTTAGTATAGAACCCTTTGAAGGTTCCTTCATTGTTTCTTATGGAAGGGATGGTTTATATCAAATTTATGGAACAATTGAGGATTTTCAGTTAAAAAACATAG
>JBBFMJ010000295.1:0-2495 GCA_037478515.1 Thermoanaerobaculia bacterium | reverse complement strand
CCCACATATGGGCTGCCTGCCTGTTATCTGCTGCCCCTCCGTGTCCGCCTTCAATGTTTTCATAATACAAAACATTGTAGCCCATATCAAGCATTTTATATGCCATCTTTCTTGAATGTCCTGGATGGACCCTGTCATCCCTTGTGGAAGTCATAAATAAAACAGGTGGATATTTTGTGTTTTCTTTTAAGTTATGATAAGGTGAAAAATTTTTTATAAATTCCCATTCTTCTTCCTTTTCAGGGTCTCCATACTCTGCAATCCAGGATGCCCCTGCTGAAAGTTTTGTATATCTTTTCATATCAAGTAAGGGCACCTGACATACAACTGCCCCAAAAAGATGGGGATATTTGACAAGCATATTTCCAACCAGAAGCCCCCCATTTGAGCCCCCTTCAATTCCCAAATATTGTGGTGAGGTAACTTTTCTTTCAATTAAGTCCTCAGCAACTGCTGCAAAGTCCTCATAAGCACGTATTCTATTTTCTTTTATAGCTGTCCTGTGCCACTTTGGTCCATATTCACCGCCGCCCCTTATATTTGCCACCACATATACACCACCCCTCTCAAGCCAACCCTTTCCAATTATCCCACTATAATATGGCTTTAAAGAAACTTCAAACCCACCATAACCAGTTAAAAGTGTCTTATTTTTCCCATTTAATTTTAAATTTTTTGGGGAGACCTGAAAATATGGAATAGTTGTTCCATCCTTTGATTTTGCAAAGTGCTGGCTTATTTGAAGATTTTTTGAGGCAAAAAAAGAAGGTGCCTCTTTTAATTTTTCAATGCCACCAACAATTTTTCCAATATAAAGAGAGGATGGTGTCAAATAGTCAGATACACTTAAAAAATAGTCATCACTTTCCTTTTCATCAACAGCCCATATTGAAATGCTTGAAAACTTAAAATTTTGATGGAAGGGCTCCTTTTTCCATTCCCCTTCAGAAGGGGTAAGAAGCCAGAGGCGATTTTTTACATCTTCTAAGGTATTTAAAATTAAAAAGTTTTTTGTCCAGATATAATAATCAAGGGAAATATTTGGAGTTGGTTCAAATAAAACCTTGAAATCCCTTTTTCCCTTTAAAAATTCCTCAAATTTTATAGCCAAAAGAGACCCCTCTTTATATTCCTTCTCTTCTATTTTCCAACTCTCTCTGAGCCGGACTGTAAGCCACTCTCTATGGACTGAAACCTCTGCCGAAAGTGGGACCTCAATTTTAATTAAATTTCCATCCTTTTCTCTTAAAAATATTTCACTTTCATAAAAATAAATAGACCTTGAAACAAAATGCCTTTCAAAACCCTTTGTGTCATCGTAATATGCACCAACGGAGACATCTTCCTTTTTGCCTTCAAAGATAACCTTTGCATCTTCCAAGGGAGATCCCCTTTTCCATTCCTTTACAATCCTTGGATAGCCAGAATTTGTAAGAGTATCAGGTCCAAAGTCAGTTGCAACATAGACATTGTCCTCATCTATCCAACTTATGCTTCCCTTTGCCTCTGGAATTTGAAAGCCATCCTTTAAAAATTCTTTCTTTTCAATATCAAATTCCCTTACAACATTTGCATCTGCCCCGCCCCTTGAAAGATATACGAGTGCCCTTTTACATTCTGGCTCTAAAATATCTGCCCCTTCCCAAACCCAGTTTACCTTTTCCTTTTTATTTAACTCATCTAAATCAATTATGATTTCCCATTCTGGCTCTTTTTTCTTATATTCTTCCAAAGTTGTCCTTCTCCAAATACCCCTTGGATTTTTCTCATCCTTCCAGAAATTATAAAAAAAGTTGCAATTTTTTGAAATATAAGGAATTCTTTCCTTGGAATTTAAAATATTTAAAAGTTCTTCTTCAAGTTTCTTAAAACCCTTCTTTTTCTCAATTTTTTTTGATGTAATTTTATTTTGCTCTTTGACCCAGGAAAGTGCCTCTTCTCCTTCAATATCTTCCAGCCATAAATACACATCTTCTTCATCCTTGATTTCAACTTTCCCTTCCACTTTCTGCGGCAAAATCAGACCAGAGAAAATAAAAAAAATTCCAAAAAATAAAATCTTTTTCATTAAACCCCCTTTTTGATCATAAAAATGACCTTAAATTATAACACTAAGTTATTTAAAACTTATTTACAGAATTAAAAAAAAATTTGTATAATAATGTAAAATTTTAAAATAAGGAGGTAACAATATGGCTATTGAAATTAAAGCTTGGCAAATTATTAATAATCGTCTTGAACCATTAGATAATGCATTGACTGAAGAAGGACATAAAGAAATTGATTTACAAAAATGGATTAATTCATATCCAGAAATTCTTGGACAAGGTATTAAAATTATTGGAGAGAAAGTTAGATTTGAAAATAATATTGAAGCTGATCTTATTGGAATTGATAAATCTGGAAATATAATTGTTATTGAACTTAAAAGAGAAGAGTCATCGAGAGTTTCATTAGCGCAAGCCATAGATTATGCCTCAGCCATATCTTCTTTA
>JBBFMJ010000294.1:0-2505 GCA_037478515.1 Thermoanaerobaculia bacterium | reverse complement strand
ATTCATAATCCCTTTACAAAGGAATACAGTATAGTAGAAAAATCCCTTCAGGAAGTGAGGGAATATACAGGAGAAGCAATGCAAAGGATTGAAACCAGAAGCGATATAATAATGGATATAGAAGAGGTGGATACCTATGATCTGGTGATTGGGAAAATAAATAATTTTGCAAGGGAAATACACCATGAAACAAACCTCACTCTAAGAGCCCTGGAGGATTTCTTAACCTTTATCTCAGCAATACCTGGCAAAAAATCCCTGATTTACCTTTCTTCAGGTCTTCCCAAAATTCCAGCCCTGGAACTATACCATTACCTGCATTCCAGATTTACTGAAAAGGACCCCCTTATGTATACTTTAAATATGGACCTAACTCCCAATTACCGCTCCCTTATAAATACTGCAAACACAGCAGGGGTTTCTATTTTTATGGTGGATGTCTCGGGCCTGAGAGCCATCTCTGAAACCCTTTCAGCAGAAAGCAAAAACCTAACCTCTTATACCATTGACTCTTCTCTGGAAATTCACAATCTTACAGATCCTTTAATTCTGGTATCTGAGGAGACCGGTGGGATACCCATAGTAAACACCAATGATTTTAAAAAGGGTTTTGAAAAGGTGGCTAAGGTAATGGAAAATTATTATTTTATTGGCTATCAGAGGCCCTGGGCACTGGAAGATCGTATCCATAAAATAGAAGTTAAAGTTAAGGCAAAAAAGGCATATACAGTGACATACAGGAAAGGTTTTAAAGAAAAATCCCTTATAACAGAAGCCCAGGACATACTGATCTCCAGTTTATATTACCCAGAACAAAAAAACCCTTATGGAATTTCTTTAAAGTTTTTTCAACCAAAAAAATTAAATGAAGATACCTTTTCCCTTCCCTTCGAACTCAGCATTCCCTTTGAAAGCATCTTTTTGGTGGAGAAGGAAAAAATAATGACTGGAGATATAGACATTGGTTTTGTGTCCATGGACCAATATGGTCAAAGATCTGATGTAACCTGGGTAAACCATCCCTTTAATATTCCAAAAGAGGCCTATGAAAAATTGAAAAGCAAAGAGTTTAAATACAAGGCAGAACTGGCAATAAAGGGGGGCTTTTCAAGGGTTTCCTGTGCCGTAGTAAACAGAGGCGATAATACAATCAGTGTCGTCTCTGAAAATATTATGATTGATTTAGGAGGCAAAAAGTGAAAAAAATATTATTTTTGCTTTTCACTTTAAACTTATTTTCCCAATTTGAAGAAAGGATTGTGGTTCGCCTGATAGAGGTTCCAGTTCAGGTTACAGATAAAGAAGGAAATCTCATAGTGGATTTAAAAAAAGATGATTTTGAACTTTATGTGGATAAACAACCACATCCCATAACCCATTTTTATGAAATAAAAGAGAGTACCATTGCCAATAAAGAGTTTGCTGATTTCCTTCAGGAAAGGGGAATAAAGATAAAAGAACCCATCTCCAAAAAGCGCCTTTTTATACTCATAGATGACCAGAGAGTAATCCCCAATGATTTTAAAAGAAATTTAAATGCCCTTATAAACTTTATCAACACCACTTTAAAGGAAGGGGATGAGATTTCTATTTTTTCTATAAGCCCATCCCTTAAGGAACTATTTCCCTTAAGTCCCAATATAAAAGAAGCCATTAAACTCCTTTCCAGTTATAGCCCTTCCGGCATCCTTTCATCCCGCTGGCTTCTGGAATCCAAGATGCTGGAAGACACCATTGCCAGACAGAGTTTTTCCTCTTCCTTTATGCGCTTGAGGTCCTTTGTGGAAGAAAAAAAATGGGAAATAGAAAGCACTATTGAAAATTTAAAGGCCTTTTACCAGAACTTTTCTGGACTGGAAGGAAGAAAGATCTCCCTCCTTTTAAGTGAGGGTTATCCTACAATTCCAGGAATTGAGTTTTTTTATCAACTAGAAAAAAGGTTTCCCCAGAGGGCAGTTCTAAATGAGTCCATAAATTATGATTTAAGCCCTGCCTTTCAAGAGCTGGCATATATTGCATTAAATTCCAACTTTGTTATCTATTCTCTGGATACAAAGGGACTTACCCCATTTTCCGGAATGGATTCTGAATATGGCTCCCTGGAGGATGTTTATGGGGCAGACCTTACAGATGTTCAGATGGGTTCCAGATCCAAACAGGCAACCCTTAAAATTATAAGCAATATAACTGGTGGTCAAGCAATAGTCAACCAGAATGACCCCAGCAAACCTCTTTCTTCCATAGCCCTGGGGCTGAATAATTATTATATAATTGGTTTCCAGAGCACCTCCGATGAAAATAAAAAATTACATACCATTGAAGTTAAATTAAAAAACCCCGAATTCACCCTTTCCTATTTTAAAAATTTTAAAAGCTTTTCAGAGGACTTGATTTTTGAACAAAAAATAGGCTCCTTTTATTACATAGAAAAGGAAACAAAAAATCCTTTAAACATTAAAGCAAGTTTTGGAAAAAGCGAAAAGGAAGGAAAATTTTATAAAATAC
>JBBFMJ010000293.1:0-2531 GCA_037478515.1 Thermoanaerobaculia bacterium | reverse complement strand
GAAGGTATTTTGATATTATTGATGAGGAGGTTTTCATTAATTTTGAAGGGAAAAACTTTCTTTTTTTGCATGGGGATAAGATAAATTTAAAGGATAAAAAATATCTATTCTGGAACAAATTTTCCAAGTCAAATTTTCTTTACTTTATAACAAAAAGATTTCCAAAACCATTGCTTTTACCCTTTTATTTATTTCTGGAAAAAAGTTTAAAAAGCACAAATTTTAAATTCAGGGAAGAGATACCCATAGAAGAGCTGGAAAATTTTGTAAAAAACCTGGATGAGAAAATAGATTATGTAGTTATGGGGCATTTTCATAAAGAATTTAAGACAAAAATTTCAGGAAAAGAAGTTATCTGTCTTCCCTCTTTTAAAGACACAAAGAAAATCTGGTTTTTTGAAAATGGAATTTAGGATAAAGGGGAAGGATTTATTTAGAAAAATTTTAACCATTAACCATCCTTTTAAACCAGAAATAGAAAATTTTTCTTTCCATAGGGATGAGGGCATTATCCATTTTAAAAATGCAAAGGAATTAAATAAAAAGGACCGGGAATTTGTGGAGGCAGGTTATTCCCATTATGGTTTGTATTTTTCTTCAAAAGACATCCCTTTTCCAGACATAATGGACAAACCTGAGGAAAAAAGGGTTTTAAATTATAAAAATCCCAATTTGTGTTTTTGGCAGGAAAGATTTCCGGAGGGATGGAAGGAATTTTTGAAAAAACCTCTCTTTTTATTTGCCAGAGAAAAAAAAGTAAAGGGTTTTACTGCAATTTCAAAATATTTTTATAGAGAAAGTTTACTGGCTGGTAAAAAGGTTTTTTATTTCAATATTAAAGATTTTTCAGAAAATACTTTTGAAAATTTTTTAAAATTAAAGGGGAATAAAAAATGGCAGGTTTTTGTTCTGGATCATTTAGGTCAGGCAGATCAAGAAAATTTTGAAAAATTTTTATTTTTTATATTAAAAGCCCCTTTTGAAGGTTATGAAATTGTGGCAAGCCAATGGCCTGGAAGATCCCTTCCTGAAGGAGATTTTATAGAAATTCCAAGGTTTTCCTATTCTGAATTTTTAAAGATTTTTTATTTTCCTGCCTTAAAAAAAGAGGACTATTTAAATTTAATTGAAGAAAACCTTGAAAAATGTGCTTATTTTCCTTCAAATCTGGTGGAAAAAATTCTTGGGAAGGAGACCTTTAAAGAAAAAGTTCTTCCAAAAGTAGAAAAAAGAAAAATCCCCCTGCCTGAAAAAGAACTAAAAGAAGTTTTAAAGGAAGGCAGATTGTTTCAAGCATTGCCTTTCCTGGAAGAGATAAAAAAGAGAAAGCAGCTTTATGAACTTTTCCTTGCCTGGCAGGGGGACTGGGAGACCCTTTTTTTAATTTTAAAAAAACCACAGGAAAATCTCCTTCCAGTTATATTTTTTCTTGGATGGGATGGATTTGTAGAAATTGAAAATTTAAGGGATTTCCTTCCAGAGGAAATTTATTTTTTCTTAAAGAATAGGAAGGAAAATTTTCTTGAAAGATTGGAAAAAATCCTTGAAAGGGATGAAGAATTTTCATTTTATTTAAAACTTATATATGCAGATAAAATTTTTTCTTCTGGAATTAAAGAAGCAGAAAAAATATTTGAAGAATTGAAAAAAAAGGAAAAAGATTTAAAACCCTTTGAGGAGGCACAGCTTTACCGTTTCCTTTCCTATTTTAATTTCTATAAAGGTGATTTGGAAAAGGCAATCTGTTTTAATAAAAAATGGATTGAAATTTCAGAAAAAAATGACTGGCTATGGCAGATGCCCCTGGCTTTTAATGATCTGGCAGTCCTTTTTATGGAAAAAAAGGACTATGAAGGAGCCAGAAGGAGTGCCCAGACAGCCCTTAATTTTTCCTTCTTTTTACCAGAGGAAAAAAAGGAAAGCACCATATCCTTTAATCTTGCAGTAATTTTAACCTGCCTTGAAGAATTTGAAAAAGCACTGGAAATCTTTAAAAAACTTGAAAAAGCACACAGGGAAAAGGGGGATTTTTATTCCCTGGTCTTTGAGCTTTATGAAATTTCCAGAGTTCTTTATTTAAAGGGGGAGCTGGAAGATTCCATAAAATATTTAATGGAAGCAGAAGAAATTTTAAAAAATTTTTCTCATCATCCCAGGGCTTTTCAAATATTTATACTCAAAACAAAAATACATTTATGGTTTTCAAAGGAAGATTATAAAAAATCTCTAAATTTTATAAAAAATTTTGAAAATTACCCACCCCATTTAAAGTTTGAAATAGAAGAAATTTTATCAGAAGGGGCTTTGAGGAATTTAATAGATTATAAGCCCTTAGAGAGCAAAAATATAGAATTTGAAAAAAGGGTTAGGGAAGGAAACTTGAAGGGTATTCCTTTTAATTTTGACTCCCTGGAAAAAGCCATAAAGGTCTTTGAATGGAACCTTTTTTGTCCAGAAAAAGTCCCAAAGGAGCTTATGGAAGGCGCCTTGAATTTTATTGAAAAGAAAAATCTTGAAAAATGGAAATTTAG
>JBBFMJ010000292.1:0-2541 GCA_037478515.1 Thermoanaerobaculia bacterium | reverse complement strand
CTGCAATTCTGAATAATTAGCAGCTAAATATTTAAAGCTTTTACCAGCATTTAAACTATCATAAAATGATTTAATTAAATTATACTTCTCGATTGTATCTTTTGGTGAGTTCCAATCAGTTCTAATCAAAATAGCAGAAATTTCCTTTGGATCCACAGATAATTTTTTTATCCTTTTTTGAATTTCCCTTGAAGAAAAACCAGTATCAATTAAAATAAGGGTTTCCCTTTCCCTCACCAGATATGCATTGCCTTTGCTTCCAGAACCTAAAACTGAAAATTCCAATTTATTAAGGTTTTCCTTTGTCTGGAAAGGGCTGGGGCTGGCCCCCTTCACCTGGTGGTGGAACCTGTGGAGGCATCTGCTGCATTCCTAAAAGATTTAGGGAAAATTCCCAATCACAATACCTTTTTCTTCCCATAAAAGTCCGCAAAGATTCCTTTATGGAAGTGGAAAAGACACCTATTATTGGAAAGGCAGGTGGCTCCCCTTCCTGAGATGTCTCCAAGGGTTTTATCTCCATATCTGACTTGGGCAGAAAACTTCCCACTTTACCTGCCTCAGGGGGCTGTTCTAAGGGGGCAACTTGGGGCCATTTTATATTATTTGAAAATATAAGCCCCCATTTGTCAGAGTCAGTTATGGGATCTTTATAAAGTTTCCTTATACACCTGGGTCTTCCCGGTCCAGATTCCATAAGTTCCTTTAATTTATTTGGTAGGCGCCCATTTCTCAGCTGGAAAACCCTTATTGCTTCAACATATTGCATACCTCTGAAAATTAACTCTTCTTCTCTTTCCCTTTGCATTAAATTTGACCAGCTTTGCACAACTACTGTAAGCCCAATCATTAAAAGGGTAGTAAAGATCAAAACACTTGCCAAAGTATAGCCAGGATATTTTTTACATTTCTCCCAGCCCTTTTTTAAAATTTTCATCATTATATTATACGCTTAATTTTTAATTAAAGAAAGAACTTCTTTTTTATTATTTCCTTTAAAATTCTAAAAACTCCAAAGGTATATTTCTAAATTTCTAAAAATTGCCCTACTTTTAAATCAACAAAAGCACTGCCAAATTCCTCTTCAAAAAATTTTCTTGAAATTTCTCCACTACAATGAATTGGGCAAACTCTTTTTATATTTAAATTTTTTAAGTTTGATAAAATATTTTTAATTTTCTCTTCCTCAAATTCCATTAAATGAAACCCACCAATTAAAAGATCAATTTCTTCTTTAAATTTCCCCTTTACCCTTTCAGCAATTTCCAAAATCCCTGGATGGGCACAGCCAGTTACTAAAACAAGCCCCTTCTGCTTCTTTAAAATCAAGGAATGTTCAAAAACAGGATTTCCCCCAAATAAGCCCTCCATTTCACCAGTGGTGTAAAACCCCTCTTCAATTTCTTTAAATTTTTCAATTTCAATGTAATTTGAACCATAAGAAATTATTTTTTCCTTAAATTCCTTACTGAAGGATTTGCAAATAAAGACCTCTGCTTTTGTTTCTTTTAAAATTTCCCACAGGCCTCCTGTGTGGTCCCAGTGCTGGTGGGAGATGAAAATTTTTTTTATTTTTTTTAAGTCAAAATTTAAATTTTTTAAATTATTTAGCAGAAAACTCCCCTTTTCTCCAGTGTCAAATAAAAAATTTTCATCAATTAAAAAGGAAATGCCCCAGCCAGTGGAAAAATTTTTATCAATTGCCCTGCTGTCAAAGATTAAACCAAATTTCATTTTACTCTTTTAAATATAAACCCAAATTTTTATCCTTATAAGTTTCCAAACAGGACTTAACATAATAAAACAGTTTTACCCTTCCTCAGAGCAATAGAAATTAGCAAAAATTATTCCCTGACCATCTTTGTTCCACAATTGGGACATTCAAGAGAGGAGCAGGGAACACCCCTTTTATGGGGAACTTTTGTCCCGCAACTGGGACATATACAATTTC
Organism: Thermoanaerobaculia bacterium; assembly: GCA_037478515.1. Taxonomy (GTDB): domain Bacteria; phylum Acidobacteriota; class Thermoanaerobaculia; order UBA2201; family UBA2201; genus JBBFMJ01. The sequence goes on along the minus strand of JBBFMJ010000292.1, from coordinate 590 downwards.
CCTCTGGACCCCTTCCCTTCCCACCCCCTCTCCCGCATCTCCCTGAACCCTTTCCTCCACCCCCTCTTCCTGAACCTTTAAAATTTTCAGACATCTTCTCCTCCTTTCTCTACTTTTCTTTCTCAATTGATCTTTCCAAAATTTCAATCTGTTCTTTTACTTCTTTTAAATGCTTTTGAAGGATCTCTGCCTGTTTTTTTAAAAACTCTAATTCTTCCTTTTCTTTCATTTCAAAGGAAAAAGGATATGGTGGCATTCCAAAAGAAGGATAGCCCCTTTGAACCCTCATCCATCCAGGAAAGCCTGTGTCATAATACCAGTTCCTGTATCCCTTCCCCCTTCCACCCCAGCAAAAAAAATCCCTGCCAGAAGGATTTGAATAATAAGGCATAACTTTACCTCCTTTCTTTATAATTTTTACATTCCTTGCAAAGACCATAAAAATTTATTAAATGGTCTTTTATTTCAAATTCATACTTTTCCGAAAGAATCCCTTCCAGCTTTTTTAAAAATTCCACTTCTTCTTCCATAAAATCCTTATACTCAATAATTCTTCCACAGGAGGTGCAAAACAAGTGGTGATGGTGTTC
>JBBFMJ010000291.1:0-2542 GCA_037478515.1 Thermoanaerobaculia bacterium | reverse complement strand
AATTTAAAATACCTTTGGAATATTCCGAACTCCATAAAGGAATAAATCAAAAACAAAAGGAAAAACTGGAAGGCAAAATCCAGCAACTTCAAAACTGGATGAGCCAGCTGGATATGGATATATCTGAAAGCCATCTCTACTTTGGCTTATGGTATAAAATTCAGGGGGATTTAAAAGAAGCAGCAAAACACCTGGAAATTGCAGCCCAGAGGGCAGTGGGACCCTTTGTCTGGAGATTTTTAGGCGATTGTTTTATGGAAATGGGCAAAGCAGAAAGGGCAGAAGAGGCATACTCCCATTGCCTCAATGATCCTAAAATTCCAACCTATGTGCTTTTAAATTATGCCAAAGCTTGTATAAAGAAAAAATCTTACAAAGAAGCAGCAGAAGTTCTGGAAAAGGCGCTTAAACAAAAACCAAAGGAACTGGAATACTATACTCTGGCTGCCTTTGCCTATGGTATGTCAAAGCAATATGATAAAGCAGTAAATATTTCTCATAAAGCGCAGGAGATATTTCCGGAAGAGCCAGAAGTATATTCAAAAATGATAGTTCCCCTTGCCAGAACAGGAAAAATGAATGATGCCCGCCTTGCCTTTGAAAAGGCAATAAAAATAAATGAAAACTTTGAGGAGGCGTATTTTCAATATGGGGTAGCCCATATGGATAAGGATGACAAAAAGGCAGAAGAGCTTTTCCAGAAGGCAATTTCAATTAAAGAGGCATATCCAGAAGCTTATTATTGCCTTGGAATTATTTATAATAAAAGAGAGGACTATAAAACTGCATTAAAGTATTTAAAACTTGCCACAAAATACAATCCTGATTATGCAGAAGCATATTATGCAATGAAGGATAGTTATGAAGGGCTGAAGGATTTTGATAAAGCAGTAACTGTTTTAAAGAAAGCCACTGCTTTAAATCCTAATTTTAAAATTTAAAAGGTTAAAAGCCTTTGTTCTTTTAAAATTATAAAACTTTTGAAAATCCCAATTGCGTAAATTAAATTTTAGTTTATTTAAAAAAATGGTATAATTTAAAGTTAGGAAAAGCACTTAAGGTGTGCCCTGAACCTCGCCAGGTCCGAGAGGAAGCAACGATAGGGGATTGCCCTTAAGGTGCTTTTCCTTAAAAGATTTTTATGGTTTATAGAGTACTTGCAAGAAGATTAAGACCACAAAGTTTTTCTGCCCTGCTGGGGCAGGAAGAAGTGGTACAGACCCTAAAGAATGCCTTAAAGAGTGGCAAAATTGGTTCTGCCTATCTCTTTTATGGACCAAGAGGAACAGGGAAGACCACTGTGGCAAGGATTTTTGCCAAGGCACTAAATTGTCATAAAGGCATAACCCCTGAACCCTGCCAGGAATGCCCTTCCTGTATAGAGATAAAAGAAGGAAATTCTCTGGATGTGCATGAAATAGATGGTGCCACCTATACTCAGGTGGATAAAATAAGGGAAATAAAGGAAATGGTTTATTTCCAGCCCGCCAGGGATAGATATAAAATTTATATAATTGATGAAGTCCATATGCTTTCCCAGTCTGCTTTCAATGCCATCCTGAAGCTTTTGGAAGAACCTCCTCCCCATGCAATTTTTATCTTTGCTACCACTGAAAAACATAAAATCCCTGCCACCATAATTTCCCGGTGTCAGGTATTTAATTTTCATCTATTTCCCACAGAAGAAATTGCAGAATATTTGAAAAAAGTAATTTTAGAAGAAGGGATTCTGGCAGAGGAATCTTCTCTTTTAAAAATCTCAAAAAAGGCAAAGGGTTCCATAAGGGATGGCTTAAGCATTCTGGATCAGGTGATAGCCCTTTCGGGAGAAAAGATAGATGAAAATCTGGTCTCAAAACTTTTAGGGGAAACGGATTTTGAACTCTTGTCCGGGCTTGCCAGATTTATACTGGAAGGAAATGCCAAGGAAGTATTAAAAATTATGGAAGAAGTTTTAAGGTCTGGAGAAGACCTTTTTTATTTTTATAATTGTCTTATGGATTTTTTGAGATATTCTTTAAAAGCAAAACTGGGCGAAAGGGAGACCTCTCTTTCTGAATCAGAATGGGAACAGGTCTTGAAAATTTCTTCTTCCGCCACTTATGAAGAACTTTTGAGGTGCTACAGTTTTGTTGTAGAAAATCAGGGGCTTGTAAACAGGAGTGAGTATCCTTATGTTTCTGTGGAACTCATAATGTTAAAACTATGCGAACTCCCCAAGCTGGAAAAGATTGAAAACCTGCTTTCTGGAACAGAAAAACCCCTCCCCAAAAAGGAAATTCCAGAGGTAAAGCAGAAAAGTTTTAAAGAAAGGTTAACAGATGAGATTGAAAAAAAATCCAAACCCCTGGCTGGTTACCTTCAGGACGCTTATATAAAAGAAGAAGATAAAAAGATAGTCATAACCTTCAAATCAAATTTAAAAAAAGGTTATGAAAGGTGTCTGGAAAAGGAAAATTTAGCCCTAATAAAGGAAAAGATTAAAGAAATTCTGGGTACAGAATACGAAATCACCCTGGTTTTAGAAGAAGAAAAAGAAAAA
>JBBFMJ010000290.1:0-2550 GCA_037478515.1 Thermoanaerobaculia bacterium | reverse complement strand
ATGAGTTTCAGTTCCCTTTCTGTGGTTTTAAATTCAATTTTTTTGAGAAATCCATTAAAATTACAAATTTTAAAATTTTGACAAAAAGTAAAAAATTTTTTATTATAAATTAAGCTTTTATGATAGGTCTTTTAAACTTAAGAAAATTAAAGCTTTTATTTTTTTTGATATTTCTGGTAGGCTATACAGGAAAAGGAACCCTCCTTGCCAGTAATCCATCAATATTTTTTAATAAAAATTTAAATCCCAGGGAAAAAAAATTATCAAATTTTAATCCCTGTGATCTAATTTCAAAGGAATTAATTGAAGAGGCAATTGGAAGAAAAATTGTTAAGGTGGAAAAGGTTGAACTTAAAACTATAAGATACTGTTCCTATTACACTGTTTATATAGATCCACAATCAGGTGGCGCAAATGTAGCTATTGGATTTGGAAAGGAAGATTATGAAAAATTAAAAAAAGAACTGGAAGAAAAATGGGACAATAGATTTATAAAAGATAGCCGCATTTCAGTAAACCATTATTTGATAAAACAGGGTGAAACCATCTGGGAGATTGATCTTTTTTTAAATGAAAATGAATACCTGGGAATAAAATCAAATCACGGGGCAGTATCATCGGAAGAATTGATAAAAATTGCATTAAAAATTCTGGAAAAAAAGCCAGAATTATTCTACAAAGAGAAAAAAAAGGTTCCCCTTCCAAGGGATGAAGACATCATCTATAATTTTGCCAATTTGATTGAAGAAAAGAGATACTATGAAGCGGCAAGTATGATAAAAACAGAAAGTGAAGGCGAGTTGAATGCCTGGGCAACTCAATTTTCTTTTATAAGAAAATTTCAGGTTTTAAAAATAGAAGAATATAAAAAAGAGGAATGGACAAAGAACAAGCATTATTTTAAAGTAATTTTTGATGTCCTGATGGAGCCTGAATCAAAAAATGCCCCCATTCCTTATTATGGCTGGGAAAATGGGGAAAACACCCGCTGGATTACCTTAGAAAAAATAGGAAACATTTCCAGGATTTCAGAGATTTCAACAGGCCCTTGAAGGGAGATAAAATATGAAAATATTTGGGCTCTTATTTTTGGCTATATTTTTTTTAATTCCAGTAGCTATTTTTGCCGTAATTATTTTAATAGTTATAAATAGAACAAGAAAAAGTGAATGGAGGGGAGAAGTAATTGATAAACTTTATGAAACTAAAGAAGAATTAGATAGAGAAAGCATAATTAAAAATAAAAGGAGGACTTCTCACTTTTACACAATTGTGGTAAGGACTGAGGAAGGTTTGACAAGAAAAATTGCAGTCACAAAAGAGGTTTTTGATAGTTATAAAGTTGGGGATAAATTGATAAAAAGGAAAGGAAAATTAAATCCAGAAAAGGAATGAATCTAATTTATTTTCTTCCAGTTAATCTGCTTACAATTTCTGGTTTGATTTTAATGATCTTAGGATTTTTACTCCTTCCTTTTATTATAGGACTTCCAATATTTATCCTGGGAACCCTTTTATCCATTGCAGGAATTCTAAAGCATATTGTAAGGTTTTTACCTGGTCATAAAAAAATTAAGGATTTTCTGGATAAAAAAATTAACAGGAATTGACATTTAAAATTTTTGTGCTATAATTTCAATGTGATTTTTGGATGGATTTTATTTGCTTTAATTTATGGTGCCATTGATTGTGATGTAATCCCTGAAAAGGCAGGGGTTTACATTGATGGCAAATATTTAGGCGTAGCTGATGATTTTGATGGCTGGCCAAGATATCTTTATGTTCAGGCAGGAAAATATGAGATAAGTTTTAAACTGGATGGGTATGAAGATTTGAATATGAGCATAGAGGTACTGCCAAATAAGGTTTTAAGGATAAAAGAAAAGATGAATAGAATTCCCCCGTCTCAATATAGAGAAGAAAAAAAGGAAGAAATTCAAAGAAGAGAAAAGGGTCAAATTTACCTGAAAGTTTTTCCGGAAGAAGCGGTGGTATACCTGAATGGAAAATTCTGGCTTACAGCAGAGGAAATTTCCCGGCTTCATAACCCCTTGCAAATTGATGAAGGAAAGCATATAATAGAAGTGGTATGCCCTGGCTTTAAAAATTTCAAAAAGGAAGTTGAAATCAGGTCAGGGGAATTTTTAGAATTAAATATTGTTTTAAATAGGATAGAAGGTTCTTTAGAAAATTAAGTTTACCGGTCGGGGTGGCAAGGATAAAAAAATCTCTCTCGCCTCAAAAAATGCCTCAAATCCACCTTGCATCCATTGCCTGCCTCAAACCCATCATCCTCAAAAAGATGCCATCCGCTAATTATTTTCATAAAATCCTCCATCCAATAAATAAAAAACCAACCCAGGCCACCCTACCGGTATCTATAAAAATTTAATCTTGATAATAAAAATGTAAAGAAAAAGCTTTTTTTAAGCTTTTTTGAAACAATTTACTTTCTTTTAATTTAAGTTTTCAGAGGATTGAATTCTATAAAAGCACCAATTAAAAGAGGGGAGATTTAAACCATCCCTTTTAAAACTTCCCTGGATTTAT
>JBBFMJ010000289.1:0-2551 GCA_037478515.1 Thermoanaerobaculia bacterium | reverse complement strand
GGGAGAATTAAAATTTGATATTCCTGCCCAGGTATTGGTGTCAAAATCGTAAATATAACCATCCCTTAAGTATTTTGAACCATCATATCCGCCCCAGATGATCATTTGGTCTTTATCGCGTGAAAAAACAGCTGTGTGGTATGCCCTTGGAGTTGCAGCAAAATATGAAGACAATGGAGACCAGGTATCATTTTGTGGATGATACATATATCCGTCATTTAAATAATTTGAGCCATTGTATCCACCCCAAATCACCAATTCTGTTTCATTCCATACTGCGATGTTTCCTTCCCTTGGAGAAGGAGCATTAATTGTTGAAATTGGCTCCCAGGTATCTGTTGTTGGGTCATATTTTTCACCAGTGCTATCCATCCCCCCCCATACAATCATTCTATCTCCAGTCCATACAGCATTGTGGTTTTTCCTTGGTGAAGGTGCTCCAATAGTTGAGGTTGGAGCCCAAGTATCTGTGAAGGGATTGTATCTTCCACCAGTGTTAGTTTTGTTTCCTCCTCCCACATCCCCTCCCCACACAATCATTTCATTTCCAGTCCATACAGCAGTGTGATATCTTCTTGGAGAAGGGGCATTTATTTTTGAAACAGGTGTCCAGGTATCTGTTAAAGGATTATATTTTCCGCCTGTACTAACAAAATATGCTGGATTATTTAAAGTACTAACAGCACCTCCCCACACAATCATCTCAGTTCCAGTCCAGACAGCAGTATGAAAAGCCCTTCTTTCTGGCGCAGGAAAAAAGGGAATCCACATATCATCATTTGTACAACCAGAATTATTTAAATTTAAGTTGGCAATGTTATATTGAAAAGCAATTTCTTTAATTTTTAAAGGAAAACTTTGCTTGTTTTCTTCCCACCATTCTTCAAAGGGTTTTTTCTTGAAGATAATATATCCAACCTTTATTTTATCTTTTACTTTTTCAAGTACAGCTTCTGAGTAAAATTGAAATTCATCTTCCATTAAAAAGGAAACTTTTCCTGCCGGCAAATTTTGCAACCTTTCCCATTCTGCCTCATCACACAAAATTTCTTCCACTTCATTTTTTGCTTTTCCTTTTTTATCAATTAAGTTTTCATCTTTTACAAAAATAACTTCGCTATAAATTCCAGAGGTATTTTTCATTTGCTCAACAGAAGAAATTGCCTTAATTTCAGATAATGCCTTTTCCTTTAAACTAATATGGAATCTTTCATCTTTTGAGTAATAATTTCTTATTAGCCGATCTGCAAGAATTGGAAGGGCAAACCCTTGTGCAATTTTATATGGGTCATTCCCTAATGCTTCAAAAATCTCCCTTAATTTCTCCGGTTCCTTGGTGTTTTTTATTATTCTTTCAATTTCTGCCTGAATCTGCTTTCCAGTGATTGGTTTCTGCCATAAAATTTCAAGAGCATTTTCTTTTCTTATTTCATCTTCAACTTTTTGAGATAATATACTATCTGGAACAATCTTTTCAAAAGGCGGCTTGGGAGTTTTATTTTCAGAAGGCCAGATTCTATGCTCCCAGTAAATTTTTTCAACAGTTCTTTTGCAATCCAATCTTTCTTCAAAGGATAGTGTCTGCGCTTTTGAATTTAAGGAAATTAATAGAATAGCTCCTAAAAGAAATGCAAATTTTTGAATTGATTTTTTCATAAGGCCCCCTTAAAATTTTTTTCTGCCTGACTTAAAAAGTAAAGTCAAAAAAAATATTTAAGGTGATACAAAAAAATTTAAATCTCAATATCTGATTTTATTATAATAATATTAATTTATAATGTCAAATTTAATTCAAATAAAATATTGCAATGTCTCTTGTGCTTAGAAATCTAACAGGGGGGCCCCAGGTGCCTGCACCTTTTGAAACATAAATGGAGAAATTTTCATCTACTTTATAAAACCCAGAGTGATATTTGAAGGTAAAATAGGTGATTATGGAAAAGGGGAAAAATTGTCCACTGTGAGTGTGCCCTGAAAGGCATAAATTTACTTTTTCCAGTTTTTCCTTTGGAGGCCTGTGCCTTAAGTAAATTATAAATTTATCTTCAGGTAGTTTTTCAAGGAAACCTTTTTCATCCCACTGCTTTTTAAAATATCTGGCTGTCTCATCTTCTGCACCAGCAATTATAATGTTTTCCTCTATTTCCACAAATTCAAAACTTAAAATTTTAAATCCCAGCCCTTCCACTATTTCTTTGCTTTTTTCCAGCCCCACATACCATTCATGGTTTCCAAAGACAGCAAATTTTCCATAAGGAGGATTGAAATCCTTTAAAACTTTTATGTTATCTTTATGATATGAAGAATCCAGAAGATCTCCACCCGCTAGGAGCAAATCTATTTTTTCTCTTTCTAAAATTTCCACGATTTTTTCAATTTTCTTTTTATCCTTTGTCAAACCCAGATGAAGGTCCGATATAAATCCAATTTTTAAGGGTTTTTTAATTCTTTCATTTTTTATCTCATAGCGTTTAACTTTTATAAATCTATCCTGAATGAAACCTGTTACTATGATTATAAGAGGCAAAAGGAAGAGGATTTTGTTAAAAGT
>JBBFMJ010000288.1:0-2553 GCA_037478515.1 Thermoanaerobaculia bacterium | reverse complement strand
GCTTTTATGAACAAAAAGGTTGCAAGATTAACAATTAAAAAAGTTGAAAAAAAGGGAAAAGGAATTGGAAAAAAATTGTTAATAATTCTGGGAGTTTTAGCTTTATTTTCAGGACTCTTTACAATTTTCAGCATAAAGAAGGCAAAACCAGTGGAATATAGTTTCAAAGCATCAGATTTTCCAGAAATTCCCTCGGATTCTATAGTCGAAAGAGGAAATTTTGATTTAAAGATAACCCTTTCTGAGGATTTCTGGAATGGTTTAAATAAAAAGAAAAAGATGGAAATTATAAATCTACTATCAGCAAGAGCAGAAGAAAAGGGTTATCTTATGGTTAATTTTTATTTCAAAGATGGAACAAAGATTGCAAAATGGGTAAAGGGTGAAAGAACTTATATTTACAGGTAGGGGGTTATGAATAAAAAAAACTTTGAAAATTTTAAAAAAAATTACAGCAAAGAAAAAGAGAGGAAAGAGGTCTTTTATACTCCTTCCAGAAGAAAAGTTAAGGAAATCTATACTCCCTTTGATTTAAAGGATTTTGATTATGAAAGGGAAGTGGGGTACCCAGGGGAATTTCCTTTTACAAGAGGTGTCTATCCCACTATGTACAGGGGGCGTCTGTGGACAATGAGGCAGTATGCTGGTTTTTCAACCCCTGAAGAATCCAATAAAAGGTATAAATATCTCCTGGAAAAAGGACAGACGGGCTTGTCTGTTGCCTTTGACCTTCCCACTCAAATTGGATATGATTCTGATAGCCCCCTTGCAAAGGGGGAAGTTGGGAAGGTAGGGGTTGCCATTGATTCCCTTCAGGATATGGAAATTCTATTTGATGGGATACCTTTAAAGGATGTCTCCGTTTCAATGACCATAAATGCCACGGCACCCATAATCCTGGCAATGTACATTGCCGTTGCCAAAAAACAGAAGGTTGATTTAAAGGATTTAAGGGGTACGGTTCAAAATGATATTTTGAAGGAATACATTGCCAGAGGTACCTATATTTTTCCACCAGAGCCATCCTTGAAGTTATGTATTGATATAATTGAATTTTGTAAAGAAAATATCCCCAAATTTAATCCAATTTCCATCTCTGGTTATCACATAAGAGAAGCTGGCTCTACTGCCTCTCAGGAACTTGCCTTTACCTTTGCCAATGCCTTGGAATATATTGATTCTGCCTTAAAAAGGGGTCTTAAAATTGATGAATTTGCCCCAAAACTTTCATTTTTCTTTAACTGTCATAACAATTTTTTAGAAGAAGTGGCAAAATTCAGGGCTGCCAGGAAAATCTGGGCAAAGATAATGAAGGAAAATTATAAGGCAAAAAATAAGGATTCCATGCTTTTAAGGTTCCATACCCAGACAGCCGGCTCAACTTTAACTGCCCAGCAACCGGAAAATAATATAATCAGGGTTTGCATTCAGGCAATGGCTGCAGTTTCAGGGGGCACCCAGTCCCTCCATACAAATTCCTATGATGAAGCCCTCTGCCTCCCCACGGAAGGGGCAGTCAAAATAGCCTTAAGGACCCAGCAAATAATTGCCTATGAATCAGGGCTTGCCGACACCATAGATCCCTTTGCTGGCTCTTACCTTATTGAAAAATGGACTATGGAAATAGAAGAAGAGGTCTTTAAATATTTAAATAAAATTAAGAACCTTGGGGGTGCTTTAAAGGGTATCCTTTCTGGCTTTCAGCAAAATCAAATACACAATTCTGCCTATGAATACCAGAAGGAAATTGAAAAAAAGGAAAGGATTATTGTAGGCGTAAATTCCTTTGAGGAAAAGGAAAGCAAGGAAATTCCCGTTTTGAAGGTTCCTCCGGAAGTTGAAAAAAAGCAGAGGGAAAAGTTAAAAATAATAAAGAATAAAAGGGATGAAAAGATTGTTAATAAAAAATTGAAACAGTTGAAGGATTTTGCAAAAAGGGATAAGAATTTGATTTATCCCATTTTGGAAGCAGTGGAAAGTTATGCAACCCTTGGGGAAATTACAGATGCTTTAAAGGAAGTTTTTGGAGAATACAGGGATATTAATATTTTTTAAAGGAGAAGTTATGGAATATGAAAGGATAAACATTACTTTATGTGGAGGAGCAGGTCTGGGAATTCAGACCGTAGAATATATTTTTACAAAACTTTTAAATGATAATGGATACCTTTTTTACGCCTCCAAGGAATATGAATCCAGGGTAAGGGGAGGCGAAAATTCTACCACAATTCAGATTTCCAACAAAGAAAGAAAGGCATTTTCAAAAAGGATTGACCTTTTAATTCCCTTTGACAAGGGTGCAATACCTCACCTTAAAAAAAGAATTGAAAAAAACACCCTTATTTTTTCAGAGAAAGAATTTGTAGAAGATGGAATATCTTTTTATGAATTTCCCATAAAAAAACTGGCAAAGGAGGCAGGGCTTCCCCAGGGTTTAAATTCCGTAGCACTGGGTTTTTTGTGTTATCTTTTTAATTTAAAGGGTGCAGAAAAATATTTAAAGGGGTTTTTTGGAGGTAAAGGGGAAGAGATATTAATTAAAAACTTAAGGGC
>JBBFMJ010000287.1:920-2557 GCA_037478515.1 Thermoanaerobaculia bacterium | reverse complement strand
CCTTACTGCCACAACAGTTCTCTCTAACGATCTTATTCCAAAATTTAAAAAGATAAAAATCCTTACCTTTCTTTTAGGGATAATCTCCTTTTCTATTGCTTTTTATTCACCGGATATATTATTTTTGTTTAAAAAGAGTTACGGTTTCTTTTCCATTTCCCTTTCAATTCCAGCAATTCTTTCGCTAACCGGATATAAAATAAATGAATATCTGCTTATAATTTTTATGTTCCTCTCTGGCTTTCTTGCATTATTTTTTCCTTTTCCTTTTGCCCTATTGATTTCTTTAATTTTTTATGTTATAAACTTTGTTTTAAAATTTAAGAAGGAGGAATTAAAATGAAGAAGTATTTTTTGTATTTTTTAGTTTTAACTCTTTTAACCCCCTTTATGCTTTTTTCCTGTGGAGAAGATTGTGCAATGCATGGAAAGGATATTTTAAAGACAGAAGAAGGCAAAATTTCAGGGAAAATAGTATGTGCCCATTGTCAGCTTAAACAGGGTGAAAAGTGTAAAGCAGTACTGCAGACAGAAGATGGAAAAATCTTTGAAATCTGCCCCGATTCCTTAAAAGATAAAAAAATAGATGAACATTCCCAGAAGAAAGTAGATGTATTTGGAAAAATTGGCTATCCAAAGGAAGGAAATCCCTTTATCCATATAAAGGAATTGAAAGAGATAAAATAGGAAATTTTTACTTTTCTTTTATTGTTTAAAAATAAAAAAGGAGGGAAATTGAAAAATTTCTATATATTTTTCTTATTATTTTTGTTTCTTTTTTCCTTTAAGCCCGCAGATTGCTCTAAAGGAAAAGGGGCTACCTGCACTTTAAACTATAACCAGGTTGTAAAAGAAGAGGAAAAAACCATTGTGGGTAAAATTGTTTGTAAGAAATGTGATTTAAATATTTCAGAAAAGTGTGAAAATGTCCTTTACTCTTCTGACAATAAAATCTATGAATTTTGCTCCTGTTCAAAAATAAATGAAGAGATAAAAAATCTGGAAGGAAAGGATGTGGAGGTAAAGGGAAAGGTCTGCACCCTAAAAAAGGGTGGTTTTCTGATACACGCTGAAAGTTTTAAAATCTTATGAAAATCGAGGATTTTGAGTTTGGCTCAATTAAAATAAATGGGATTAAGTACCAGCAGGGTTGATGGGGTCAGGTCTTGAATCTTGACTAAATTTTTATCTTCAAAGAAATTATTGATGGAATTTACAATAAGTTTAAGGACAAGAAGATTTCAAGGAAAAAAGATAAAAATTTGAAAAAAAATTATAAAAGAATCTCCGAGCCCCAGCCCATTTCCTTATAAATTTTTAAATTTAAAATTTCCGATAAGGTATAGGCAAGGGTGCTCTGCGGTGCTTCTTTGAAGATAATTCCTTTTTTTAACCTTTCCCCATAAAACAGGCAGGGGACATATTCCCTTGTATGGTCGGTCCCTTTATAAGTGGGGTCACATCCATGGTCTGCAGTTAAAATAAAGATTTGATTTTCCTTTAAATTATTTAAAATTTTAGGAAAAAAATCATCTACGACTTTTAAAGCAGAAGCAAAACCTTCCACATCCCTCCTGTGTCCATATTTTGTATCAAAATCCACCAAATTTATAAAAATTAAATCAAAATTGCTCTCC
>JBBFMJ010000287.1:0-910 GCA_037478515.1 Thermoanaerobaculia bacterium | reverse complement strand
TTTTTTAAAAAGATTCAAACCTTCTTCCATATTTTTATAATGCCAGTTTTCATCAATCCCTTCTGAGGCAAATATATCCTTTATCTTTCCAATCCCCAAAACCTTTCCTCCTTTTTCCTGAAGAAGGGATAAAAAGGTCTTTTTTGGAGGTTTTAAAGAAAAGTCCTTTCTCCTTTCAGTCCTTACATAATTTCCATCAATTACTTTAAAAGGCCTTGCTATTACCCTTAAAACATTATGCGGCTCCTTTAGAATTTCTCTGGCAATCTTACAGTACTGGTAAAGCTCATCTACTGGAATTATATCTTCACAGGCAGCAATTTGAAAGACAGAATCTGCAGAAGTATAAACAATTAAAGCCCCTGTCTTTATATGTTCTTCTCCAAGCTCTTTTATAATCTCTGTCCCTGAAGCAGGTCTGTTCCCTATGACCTTTCTTCCAGTCCTTCTTTCAAATTCCCTTATTATCTCCTCAGGAAAACCCTCTGGATAGGTGGGAAAAGAAAAGTTCAGGGGCACTCCCATAAGTTCCCAGTGCCCTGATGAGGTATCCTTTCCCTTTGAGACCTGAAAAAGTTTTCCTCCACTGGATATACCTGTGCTTTTATTATCAATAAAATAAAAAAGCCCAAAGTTTTTAAGGTTTGAAAATTCAATTTTTGTATTTTTCAGTAGATTCCCTAAGGTATTTGCGCCTTCATCTCCAAATTTTAAGCTATCTTCCTGTGCCCCCACCCCAAGCCCATCCAAAAGAAAAATAAAAATCTGAAAATTAAAGGGCATTCATCCTTTGTTGTGCTTGCCACCTTAAAGGGGATTCTTGAAATTCATTATAAATACGCTGGTATTGCGCCTTTGCTTCCTCTATCTTTCCCTCTTTTTCAAGCACTTTGGCACCTAAAAAAAGGTT
>JBBFMJ010000286.1:0-2582 GCA_037478515.1 Thermoanaerobaculia bacterium | reverse complement strand
CTCCTAATAAAATACTATATTATAATACGAAAAAGTTTATTTTTTCGTTTGTCTTTCAAAAAGTTTCAAAAGTTTTTCCTCTGAAAATTTTATAAAAGTTGGTCTTCCGTGCGGGCAAAAGTTGGGTTCTTTGCATTTTTTTAAATCATAATAAAGTTTGAGAGCTTCTTCTTCCCTTAAAATCCTTGAAAACCAGAGGGCTTTTCTGCAGGCAAGAGAAGAGATTATCCTCTCTTCCATATTTCCCTTTTTTCTGTTATTTAAGATTTGTTTTATAAAATAAAGTGCCTGGGCTGGCTCAAAGAGGAGGGGAGTTGAGGAAATTTTTAGCATTTTCTCTCCAGCCAAATCTATTTCAAAGCCCATTTCCTTTAAATTTTCTTCCATTTCTCTAAACTCTTCCCTTTCTTCAAGGTTAATTTCAAGGATAAGGGGGGTAATTAGGTATTGTTTTTCTTTTCTCTTTTCCATTAAACTCTCAAAAAGGATTCTCTCGTGGGCTGCGTGGGGATCCAGTATAATCAACCCCTTTTCTTCTTCAAAGAGCAAAAAAGTCCCAGAAATCTGAGAAAGGAATCTGAAATTATATTTTTCCTCTGGAATTTGAAGGGTTTCCTGAACCAGAAGATTATTTTTTTCGGGAGAAGGTATGGAAGGTCTTTCTATGGGCAAGTAAAAAATGCTTTTTTCTTCCACCTCAAAAAGGGATATTATTTTTGAGGGCTCTTGAAACTTTACCTCTGCCTTGGCAGGGTGGATATTTACATCTACAAATTCTGGGGGAATTTTCAAAAACAAAACCCAGCTGCTTTTAGGGTATTTTTCTGAAATATATTTATAAAGCAATCTTTCCCAGACAGCCCTTCTGTTTAAGAAAAGTTGTTTTATATTTGGTGGAGGAACTGGGATATTTCCCCTTATCAAAATCATTTTAAAATTCATATCCCTTTCCATTTTTTCCTTAATTTCAATGTAGTCCTTTAAGTCCTCTCCATAGACCTCTAAAAACCTTTCCTCTTCCCTTTCCCTTTTTTCAAAATTCAAAAGAACCTTCCCATTTTCCTTTAATTTAAAAGAGACATTGGGAAAACTTAAAACAAAATTATTGAAGACCTTAAAAAAATACTTTTTTTCAGTTCCATCACTTCTTAAAAACTTCTTTCTTGCAGGAACATTGAAAAATAAATTTTTTACAATAATTGTTGTGCCTTTTGGATGAAAAAAGGGTTCAAATTCTTTTACCTTTCCTCCTTCAATTTCTAACTTGTAACCTTCTTTTCCATCCCTTGAAGTTAGGATAATAGTTTTTGAAACAGAAGCGATGGAAGGCAGGGCTTCACCCCTGAAGCCAAGGGTATTTATTTTAAATAAATCTTCAAACTTTGAAATCTTTGAAGTGGCATGCCTTTCAATGCATAGAAGTATATCTTCAGAATCCATACCAGAGCCATTGTCTTTGACTGAAATAAATTCCTTTCCACCCTTTGAAAAATCCACTTCCACTTCTTCTGCCCCTGCATCCAGAGAATTTTCCACCAGTTCCTTTAAAACAGAAGAGGGTCTTTCAATTACTTCCCCTGCTGCAATTTGATTTATTAAATTTTCTGGAAGGATTTTAATTATTCCCATATAAAAACTTTTTTGGATATTTTACTTTTAAAAGCACAAGCCCCTTTGCTTCCACAGGTGGACCTGCTTTTTCGCTGGAATTTCTATCAAATAAACTCAAAAGCCAGTTCATATCCCTTTTCCCCCTTCCAATTTCTATAAGTGTCCCAACAATTCTTCTTATTTGATACCTTAAAAAACCATTTCCTTCAATATAAATATGTATTTTTTCCCCTCTGGATATGAACTTTGTTTTAAGAATTTTTCTTTTTGTGTCTTTGTAAATATGTGGAAGGACTGTAAATTTATAAAAGTCCCTTTCCCCTTCAAAAAATTTTAGGGCTTGTTTCATTTTTTCTATATCCAGTTCATATTTTATGCTTCCATAAAATAGATACTCCAGAGGGGATAGGAAATTTCCAATTTTTAACCTGTATAGATAGACCTTTGATTGAACATCCCTTCTGGCACTGAAAGAATCCCGAACCTCAAAGATTTTATTTATTTTTACATCCCAGGGGAGGGTTGAGTTTAAAGCCATTTTCAAGTTTTCTTTTTCAATTTTAAAAGGAGGGATAAAATGAAATGCCTGATTTTCTGCATGAACTCCTGCATCTGTCCTTCCAGCCCCCAGTATATTTACCTTTTTTTTATATATTTTTTGCAATGCATTTTCTATGGTCCCTTGAACACTTCTTTCCTTTTTTTGCCTCTGCCAGCCATTGAAATAGGTTCCGAGGTATGAGGTAAAACAGAGAATTTTCAACTCAAAAACCTTTTTGTGAATTCCTCAATCCTTTTTCTGGTCTCTTCTTTTCCAATTATCTTAATTATATGAAAAATTCCAATCCCTTCCTTCATACCTGTCAAAGCAACCCTCAAGGCACCAATAAAAATCCCTGCCTTTATATTCTTCCTTTCAGAGAACTCCCTTAAAACCCTTTCAATCTCTTCCATTTCAAAATTTTCAATTT
>JBBFMJ010000285.1:0-2587 GCA_037478515.1 Thermoanaerobaculia bacterium | reverse complement strand
CTTGAGAAAAAATTTCCAGTTTAACTTCAATGGGAACATCAGAAAGGGAAGAAAAACCAATATTTGTCCTGAAATTTTGATTTCTTATTAAAAATCTAAGGTACCCTCTTTCACCTTTTTTCAGGATTTCATCCTTTTCAAAGGAAGGTATAAATTGCCCGAAGGTTCCCTCTGTGCTTTCATTGTAAGTTCTTGAATCAATTGTTATCTCCTTTGAATTTGAAGAAATCTTCAGGGCTCCAGCCCCTTCAAAGGAAAATTTTTCCCAGAGTATATCTTCAAAAAAGAAGCAGCTATTTTTTCCTAAAGAAAAATCAAAATTTTGGGGATTTGAATTATCCTGTCCTGCTTTAAGGAGGGCTATATTTAAATTTTGTATGGAAGAGGAAAAATTGCAAAGGGAAAGATTGGTCCTCCAGCGGGAGCCATAACCCCCTTCAGTATGGGCACTGGCAGGGACTATGAAAAACTCAGAGTACTGGACAGGTAAAACATACACTACCCCATTTTTTGTGCAGGTAGAGTTTTCGCTATCAGTTAAAACAAAACTCCAGTTATAGGTATTGGGTACTGTGTAAGTATGGCTTGGATTTTGCTCTGTGGAAGTGCTTCCATCCCCGAAGTTCCATAAAAAACTGTATGGTTCCACTCCGCCTTTGCCGGAGGAAGAAAATTTTACTTCAAGGGGAGCGCTTCCTGAAGAAGGATTTGCAGATGCATCACAGGAAAGGGCTGCCTTCCCTGTTTTAAAACTCCAGACAGGACAGCTCCCTGCATTGTTGCAGGGATTTTTTGGGACTATTTTCCAGAAGTAGGTTGTCTGGGGGCTTAAGTTTTGCATAGCGTAGTAATTGTTTGTAGAAGTTATAAAAAAAGGTGGGTTTGACTGGGTTCCAAAGTATAAATCATAGGAAGTGGCATCAGAAACCACATTCCAGACCAGGGTCAATGAAGTTGGGAGACCTTCAGAGCCACTGGGTGGATAGGGGTTTGAAGAACAAGAAGGGATGGGATATACATTATCAATCCCACTGGAGCCCAAGGTGGTAATGGTATTTCCACATCCATTTATTGCTTTAACCTGATAAATATAACTGGTTCCATTGGTTCCAGTATTGTCTGTATAAATATATGTCCATTCTGAAAGGTTTCCAGATATATCCACTCCATTTCTTAAAACCACAAAATACCTGTTGCCTCCAAAATCCCCCCAGTTTGAAGGGGGTTGCCAGATAATTTGAACCCCTGTATCTATGCACGGGTCCAGGTCTTCCGAGGTATTATTCTGCATCCCCGAAGGGTTACTGCAGCAGTTTGATATGGTAAAGGTACCATCTACCTCAGTGGGGGGGACATCATTTACAAGGGAATTCCTTATATCAATTAAAGAACTTCCATCCTGCGTGGCAGCCACATTAAAATAAAGGACTGCAATTGCCCCTGAACCAGAAGAAACGGGAACGCCTGAAGAAGCAGCAATCTTTGCATAACTTCCAAGGTCATTGAACTGAATCATAAAATTTGAAGTGAGTGCTGTCTTATCAGCAGAGATAAAATCAACTTTTGTAGTGTCAAAATAGATATCAAATTGAAAAGCAAGAAGTCCTGCGGCATTGTCAATGTTTATATAGACAGGTACATTTGTCTGCCCGCAGCTGGAGGAGGTATTTTGGACGGTTAAAGTAGTACTTTTTAAAAAAGTTGAAAAAATTAAAAAACAAAAGGTTAAAAATACACTTTTTATCTTCATAATTCTATATTAACACAAAAATTAGTTTTATTAAATTATCCTTTATTATATAATATCTTTCTATGGCTATAAGATTGCTCCCACAATTGACGGCACATCCCTGTGGAGATGCAGGACTGTTTATTGATATCCTGGGTGAAGGAAGGGGATTTTTATTTGACCTGGGACATTCAGTTAAACTTTCAAATAAACTTTTAAGAAGGGTTGAGGTGGTCTGCATTTCCCATACCCATATGGACCATTTTGTAAATATAACTTATTTCATTAGAAATTCCATAACCAGGGAAAATCCCATAAAAATGATAGGACCACCTAATTTTATTAAAAATATACAGGGGCTTTTTTCTGCCTTTACCTGGAATATTTCTGAAGAATATCCATTGGAAATCGATGTGGTGGAATATGATGAAAGGACCATAAAAGAGGCAAAATTTAGAGCGAAAAATAAGTTTAGAATGGAATATCTTGGAAGGAGAAAAGCTCCCGAATTTCTTCTGGAAGATAAGACCTTAACCCTTAAAGGATGTATTTTGGACCACGGGACACCAGTCCTGGCATACCGTTTGGATGAAAAAGAGCATATAAATGTCAGAAAGGATAAGCTTCAAAGTTTAAATTTAGAGACAGGTCCCTGGCTGAATGATTTAAAAAAGGCAATAGTGGAAAATTTACCAGAAAGTACTCTTATGGAAACCCCCCAAGGTAAAATACCTCTGGGAAAGCTTAAAGAAGAACTTATTTTAATAACAGAAGGCCATTCCATTGGGTATCTGGTGGATTTCAATTATACTGAAGAAAATCTGGAAAAGATTTTAAAGACCTTTAAAGGGGTTCAGC
>JBBFMJ010000284.1:0-2596 GCA_037478515.1 Thermoanaerobaculia bacterium | reverse complement strand
GTAATTTGACTTTTTCTTTCCAGTTT
Source organism: Thermoanaerobaculia bacterium (assembly GCA_037478515.1). Taxonomy (GTDB): domain Bacteria; phylum Acidobacteriota; class Thermoanaerobaculia; order UBA2201; family UBA2201; genus JBBFMJ01. The sequence goes on along the minus strand of JBBFMJ010000284.1, from coordinate 2,570 downwards.
TCCCTGTCTTCCTTTTTTCTTAAATTTATCTCCTCAAACCATTCCGTTTTTCTATAAAAAACCCTTGCCACCTCCTTGCTTAGATGAAAATCCTCCAGAAAAAACCTGCATTCATCAGGCGTTCCCAGGACATCTACTAGCATAATATTTCTTTTGCTATCCAAAGCCATTTCCACCTTCCCATCAATATGAACAAGGCCCAGCTTTTTCACTTCTTCAGTTATTAAATTGTTAACCCTCAAGGCAATTTCCTTCAACTTTTCAAACTCTTCTTCTTTAAGCCCGGAAATTTCAAAGGCTTCCTTCTCCCTCATATATCGGTCTGTGGGTTCCAGTTTTGTGGAAAAATCCAGTATAGGATTTTTTAGAATCTGAGTGGCGGGGGGTATTTGGGTCAATCCATAATCAGAAAGCATAATTTTTCCTTCCTTTATCCTCTGGACAAAACTGGAATTTTCTGGAAGGCAGTTTCTAAAGATTATCTCCAGGGGGATAAGAAAATTTCCTTCCTCATTAGGCAAATTAGAGTAGTAATAGTTTCCTTCCCTGTCTTTTTCTGGCATTATGACCCTTACAAGTTTAATCTCCATAATTGAAGAGGGCTTTTTTAAAAATTTAGTCTCCAGAACCTGCCCATCTTCCACAACCCCTCTGTAATGGCTTAAAATTCCTAAGTTTTGAAGTTTTTCAAAAAAGTAAGCCCCAATTAGACAGAGAGCTTCCCCTTTGTTTGGAATCTCATCGGGCATTTTTCCCCAGTCAAACACTGAATATCTGTCCGAAAAATGGAATCTTCCAATTCCAGACCTTGTTTTTGTTGGTTTCTGGATTATTTCTAAGTCCTTTACGCTTCCCATAGGTAAAAGTATATCATAAACCCAAAGAAAAGGGCAATAATTTATAAAAAATGTCCCTTAAAAGTGCTTTTTACAAAACTTTTACAAAAAAATCCTTTATCTCCTGAAGATGATTTTCCACTTTAACTTTTCTAAAAATTTTCTCAATTTTTCCTTCTGGATCGATTATAAAGGTGCTCCTTTCTATCCCCAAAACCTTTTTCCCATACATATTCTTTTCCACAAGGACTTTATACTTCTTTGATACTTCTCCATCCCTGTCTGAAAGAAGGGTAAAATTTAAATTATACTTTTCAGAAAATTTCTTATGGCTCCTTTCATCATCCCTGCTTACTCCAATAACTTCAATTCTTTTCTTTTTTAAAAAAGAATAATTATCCCTGAAATCACAGGCTTCTTTTGTGCAACCAGGGGTCATATCTTTTGGATAAAAATATAACACCACCCAGCTTCCTTTAAAATCCTGAAGGCATACCTTTTTGCCTTCAAAATTGGGCAGGCAAAAATCTGGTGCCAAAACACCTTCTGTTATATCCATATTTCCTCCTTTCAAAATTTAAATATTAAAATTTAAAAATTTATTCCTGATATAATATAAAATAAAAAAAGGAGTTTTTATGGAGATTTATGAAGGTAAAAGGATAGAAAACAGAGGTGATATTTTCATATTACTTATGGAAGGTCAAAACTTTCTGGAAAATTTCAAAATTGAAGAGGGAAAAGAAATTCAAAAAGCCATAGAAAATTCAAATTTTAAAGGAAAAGAAGGGGAATTTAAAGTTGCTTTTATTGATAAAATTAAAGCAAATCTCTTTTTAATTGGACTTGGAAGAGAAGAAAAACTTACCCTGGAAAATTTTAAGACAATTATTTCCAATTATCTCCTAAAAACTGGTCCAGTTTTTAACCTTTTTTTAAATCCAAAATTTTTAAGGATTGAGGAAAAAAATTCCTTTCCTGTGGCAATTTTCAATATTTCTATTTTGGATTACAAATTTCAAGAATTTTTAAGGGAAAAGAGCAAGGAAAAGGAAGTTTTCATATTCAAACCAGCAAATATAAGCGAAAAACCCTTTAAAGAAATACTTGAAAAAAATAAAGCATTAAAAAAAGGGGTATTCCTGGCAAGGGATTTTGGAAACTACCCTGCTTCATCCTTTTCTACAAATAACATTATTGAAAAAATAAAGAAAATAGGAAAAGAATTTAACTGGAAGATTAATGTTTTTAATGAAAAAAAACTTAAAAGTTTAAAACTCCCTGGAATTGTAAATGTGGGAAAGGCATCTGAAAATTCCCCGGTCCTTGTGGAGATAAATTCTTCTGAAAGGACAGAAAAAGTCCTGATTGGAAAAGGGGTTATCTTTGACTCCGGGGGTCTTTCCATAAAAACAGCAGAAGGTATGGAAAATATGAAATATGATAAGTGCGGAGCAGGGGTTGCACTGGGAGCCCTTTATGCCCTATCCATAATGAAAAAAAATAAAGGTTTGACAGTATATCTTCCCCTTGTGGAAAATCTCATATCCCACAGGTCCTTTAAACCAGGGGATATCCTGATGTACCCCAATGGGGAAAGTGTAGAAGTCCTTTCAACAGATGCAGAAGGGAGGCTGATTATGGCAGATTGCCTCCTTCTTGCTACCAGAAAAAAACCTTCTTTTATAGTTTCCATTGCCACCCTTACAGGAGCAATGAAATTTTCCTTAGGTC
>JBBFMJ010000283.1:0-2606 GCA_037478515.1 Thermoanaerobaculia bacterium | reverse complement strand
CATATAATGGTGATCCTTCTGCCTTTCATTTCTCTATTTTTTTATATAATTTTCAGAGAAAAGTATCAAATTCCTGCCATATTCCTCCTTTTCTTTATTTTTTATTTCTTTCCCTTTAAAATCAAAAAATCTGTGAACAGGTCAGAAAATTCTAATTTTAATTAAAAAAGGAAAATATTTGTCATAAAAAACCTAAACAGACAGAAATTCAAACTCTCCTGGCATTTGACTTTGATTTAAAATTATGTTATATTTTAAAGATAAAAATTTTGAAGGAGTATAAGGAAGTGTTAGAAAAAGAAAAAAAGGAAGAAATTATGAAAAACTTTAAAAGACACGATAAAGATACTGGTTCACCAGAGGTGCAAATTGCCCTTTTGACCAGCAGGATAAACCATTTAAATGAACACCTCCAGACCCATAAAAAGGATCACTCTTCCAGGAGAGGCCTTCTTAAACTGGTGGGCCATAGAAGACAGCTTTTAAATTATTTAAAAGAAAAGGACTTTGAAAAATATTCTAAAATAATTAAAGAACTTGGAATCAGAAGGTAAAATTTATGTTTTTTGAAAAAATTAAAGAAGCCCCTCTTATGGGGGAAAGTGTATTAAAATTTTATTCTGGAAAACTGGCACAGCAGGCAGATGGCTCTGCCCTCTGTCAGGCAGGGGAAACTCAGGTCCTTGCCACTGTTTGCTTTGAAAAATTTGCAGAAGAAAAATCCTTTGATTTCCTTCCCTTAACCGTGGATTACAGGGAATATACCTATGCAGCAGGTAAAATCCCTGGAGGATGGTTTAAAAGGGAAGGGAAACCCACGGAAAAGGAAATCTTAACTTCCCGCCTCATTGACAGGCCTATAAGGCCACTTTTTCCAGATTGGTATAGGAAGGACACCCAGATAACCTGCCTTGTAATCTCGGCAGATGGACAAAATGACCCTGATATCCTATCTATAAATGCTGCCTCCCTTGCAATTGCCCTCTCGCCAGTCCCAATCCTGGAAACAATTGGAGCAGTAAGAGTATGTTTCACAGGGAACAACTGGCTTATAAATCCAAAAAATGGGGAAAGGGAAAATTGCTTGCTAGATTTGGTGGTAGTAGGGACCCTTTCAAATGTGGTTATGGTGGAGGGGTCAGCAAAGCAGGTTCAGGAACAAATCTTTTTGGAAGCCATTGAAATTGCTCACAGGGAAATTGTAAAAATAATAAATGTAATAAATGAAATAAAAGAAGAAAAGGGGAAGACAAAATGGGAAAAGAAAGTGGAACCCCTTTATACAAAAGAATACTATGAAGAGATAAAAAAAATTCATTCCCCTGAACTTATTAAAAGATTGACCATAAAGGAAAAAAAGAAAAGAAATGAAGCCCTAACAGAGTATTTTCAAAACTTAATTTCTCAGATTGAACCAGAAAAGGAAGAAGAGAAGACAAAACTTATGGCTGCCTTTGGGGAACTGGAGAAGGAAATTGTAAGATCCCTGATTTTAAATGAAGGAAAGCGGCTGGATGGAAGGGGCTTTGATGATTTAAGGGAAATCTCCTGTGAAATAGGTATCCTTCCAAGGACCCATGGTTCAGCACTTTTTACAAGGGGTGAAACACAAGCGCTGGCATCTGTTACCCTTGGCACAAAACAGGACGCCCAGATTATTGAGGATTTTGACGGAGAAATGGTTCAAAGGTTTATGCTCCATTACAATTTTCCCCCCTTTTCCACAGGAGAGGTAAAGGCATTGAGGGCACCCTCCAGAAGGGAAATAGGGCATGGAAACCTTGCCAGAAGGGCACTGGAGCCAGTCCTTCCAAAGGAAGAGGACTTCCCTTACACCATAAGAATTGTCTCTGACATATTATCCTCCAATGGTTCTTCTTCAATGGCAACGGTCTGCGGTGGTTCCCTTGCCCTGATGGATGCAGGGGTTCCAGTGGAAGCGGCTGTGGCTGGGGTTGCTATGGGGCTTGTAAAGGAAGGGGATAAGAACATAATTTTAACAGATATAGCAGGGCAGGAAGACCACTATGGGGATATGGATTTCAAATTGGCAGGGACGGAAAAAGGAATTACTGCAATTCAAATGGATATAAAAATAGAAGGAATTTCTATGGAAATCCTTGAAAAGGCGCTCCAGAAGGCAAAAGAAGCCCGGCTTAAAATACTTGAAATTATGAACAGGGCAATCTCTTCCCCAAGAGAAAACCTTTCTCCCTATGCCCCACGCCTTTACACTATTTACATTCCCAAGGAAAAAATCGGAGATGTCATTGGAACGGGTGGAAAAATTATCCGTTCCATAATTGAAACCACTGGATGTGAAATTGAAATTGAAAATGATGGAAAGGTGATTATATCCTCTGCCAATGAAGAATCGGCCAGAAAAGCCATTGAACTCATTCAGCACTACTCTGCAGTTCCAGAGATAGGGAAGGTTTATAAAGGAGTGGTCCAGAGGGTTGAACCCTATGGCGTCTTTGTGGAAATCCTCCCTGGTGTCGATGGGCTTTTGCATATTTCAGAGTTTACAACTTTCAGGATTGAGGACTTAAAACAACTTGTAAAGGTGGGAGAGGAAATTGAAGTGAAAGTTATTGAAATAGATC
>JBBFMJ010000282.1:0-2624 GCA_037478515.1 Thermoanaerobaculia bacterium | reverse complement strand
AAACTTTACCAGATGATTTCCTATTCAAGAAGAATGATTTATGAAAAGGAAATAATCAAAAGAAAATATCTAAAAAAACCAGTAATTTCTATAGGAAATTTAACCTTTGGTGGAAGTGGAAAGACACCTTTTGTGATAAGGTTGGGCAAAGAACTCATTGAAAGGGGTATAAGGGTTAGCATAATTTCAAGGGGATACAAAAGAAAGTCAAAGGGGCTTGTACCTGTCTCTGATGGCGTTCAAATAATTTCAGAAGTGGAAGAGGCAGGGGATGAGCCCTTTATGATTGCAAAATCCCTCCCAAAGGCAGTGGTAACCGTTTGCGAAGATAAATTTCTTGCAGGAAAATTTGCAGAAGAAGAAAATGAAGTGGATATTCATATTTTAGATGATGGCTTTCAACACTATAAACTTTTCAGGGATTTTGATATTGTTTTAATAAAAAATTCAAAAAAATTTATGGAAAAAAAGTTCAGGGAACCTTTTAAAGTATTGAAAAGGGCAAATCACATTTTTTTTATAGATGAAATAAATAAAGGTGTGGAAGATTTTTTAAATAAAAATTTTATTCCCTATTCAAAGATAGATACCTTAAATTATGGTTTTTTTTCTTCCACTGATAGGGTTCTGGATTTAAACTGGGTTAGGGAAAATGAATGGATTGCCCTTGCAGGAATTGAAAACCCTGAAAGTTTTTTTAAAGATTTGAAGAATTTTGGAATAAAAATAAAAGAGACCTTTTCCTATCCTGACCATTTTTTTCCCTCTCAAAAATACCTTCAAGAAATGGAAGAGAAAATAAAAAATTTAAAGGTAAGGGGTATAATTACCACTCAAAAGGATGTCTATAAATGGAAGGGAAATTTTGAAGTAATTTATCACAAAATTGGTTTTCCTCCGCTGGAAAAAAAATTTCTGGACAGGATTGTAAAAATCTATGAAAAAAAAGTTAAAAAACTTAACTGAATATAGTATATTTTTATTTTTTAATTTTGTTTCAAACTTTTTGCCCTTATCTTTCCTTCAATTTTTAGGGAAGTTTTCAGGGATTTTATTTATCCTTTTTTCAAAGAGAAAGAAGAAATTTTTCCAGAAAAAGGGCTTAAAGAAAAGTTAAAAATTCTTATAAAATGCTCTGCTCATTTTGGAAGGGTTGCCTTTGAATATTTGAAATTTTCAGGAAAAAGCCCAGAATTTCTTGAAAAAAATGTAAAAATTGAGGGAATTGAAAATTTAAGGGAGGCAGTTCTGGCAGGAAAGGGGGTCTTTATTATTTCTGCCCATTTTGGAAACTGGGAAGTGGCTGCCCTTGGGCTTTCAAAGATGGGTTTTCCACAGGGTATGGTCCACAGGCCTCTGGATAATCCATATTTGGAAAAACATCTTTCTTTAAGAAGAACAAGGTATGGAAACTGGCTCATACCAAAAAAGGGCGCCTTAAAAGGAATCTTGAAAAATTTAAGGGAAGGTAAAATAGTGGATATTTTAATTGATCAAAAGTCCTCGCCAGAACAGAGTTTCAAAGTAAAGTTTTTAGGACAGGAAACCTATGTTATCTCTTCTCCTGCAAAAATTGTGAAAATTACGGGGGCAGCAGTAGTTTTGCTTTTTTCTTATCCCGTAGGAAAAGGTTATAGGATATCTATAAAAAAACCAATATTTTACAATGGAGAGGGGGAAAAGGAGCTAACCCAGAAATATGCAGATATTTTAACAGAAGAAATTTTAAAAAATCCCCATCTCTGGCTACTGCACCACAACAGATTTGATAAAGTTTAAGCTTCTTTTTCTTCTTTTTTAAGGTGTTTTTTTATAAAAATAGAAAGGAAGGGATATTCAAATTCCTTTCCAGAAAAAAGAGTAAAGGCAGCAATCCCTGAAAAAGCTATAAAGACAAATATACCTGCAAAGAAGAAAATTGAAACAATCAAAGGGAAAATGGCAGACAAAAAGGGCTGACCCGTCTGGGGAAGGAACGTGGAAAAGATCAAACTTCCAAAGATTCCAATTAAATATAAGACCACCATCAGGACCACAAAGAGGAGTTCTATAAATTGAAATACAAAGGCCTGGAGGAGTTGAAATTGAAGGGAAGGAGATTTTTCTTTTCTGGAAAGAAAGGATATAAAAACCAGGCCAAGTCCAAAGATAGGAAGAATTGCCCCCAGATGAGAAATGGCAGCTAAATTTCTTTCTTCTTCATTCATATAAAAATTTTACCATTTATCAAAATTTTTCTCAAATTGTCTTCCGCCTTCCTTTATTAAAGGTTTTGAAATAAAAAAAATCAGTCAAGATTCAAGACCTGACCCCAAAGTTTTTTGGCTCTTTTGCAATCTGGGTTTTGATGAAGTTTTTCTTCAATTTCGTTTATAACTTCTTCTTTTTTAATTTGATTATTTTTAATTAAATAGACCAAATAATCTGGCACTTCTGGGTTAAATTTAAAACTTTTTAAATTCATCAAGCCCTTTTTCATAAAAACCATTCCACTTTCATCCCAGAATACCAGATCCCATTTTTCTTCAGGAAAATATATTGAGCTGAAAGGCAAAAATGTAATTTTTTCACCCCTTTTTACCTTTTGAATTCCCTGATATTTAATTATTGCCCAATCAATTTTA
>JBBFMJ010000281.1:0-2637 GCA_037478515.1 Thermoanaerobaculia bacterium | reverse complement strand
GCCAAGGGGATTTGAACCCCTGTTGCCGACGTGAAAGGCCGGTGTCCTGAACCAGACTAGACGATGGCGACTTCAGTTTTGAGCCGTGCTGGATTCGAACCAGCGACCCTCTGCTTAAAAGGCAGATGCTCTGCCGCCTGAGCTAACGGCCCTTTTTACATTTTACCATATTTTTCAATTTTTTCAAAACAATATAAAAAGAAAAGAAAAAATTACCAGATCTTTTCCAGAAATTTTTTTAAAAAACTCTTCTTTATGCTTGCTCTTTCAAATTCCAAAAGCTCTTCATTTTTTAATACCCTTCTTGCATTATCCTGGAGATAAAGGGAATAGGATTCTCCTGCCCATTCTGAAACTTTATCATAGGCATCCTTTAAGAAAGGAATTCTCCTTCTGGGGGAATGGGCATCAGAGGCAATTATATGCACAATTTTTTCCTTTATCAGTTCCTTTGAAAAATTTTGAACGGTCTCTCCAAAATAACCAGTTATAGAGGCAGAGGTAAGCTGAAGAAAATTCCCTTGTTCTACAATTTTAAAAAGGAGAGTCTTTTTTTCCCTGAATATTTGATATCTTTCAGGATGTGTTATAACTGGACGGTATCCCTCTCCCCTTATCTGGAAAAGCATCTGGAGAAGCTCTCCTTCACTAAAAAATTCTGGTGGCTCTATCAAAACATAATTCCCGTTATTAATTGTCAACGCCCTTCCTTCCCTTAAGTATTTTAAAGTTTCCGGACAGAAATGGATGTCTGTTCCCAGATAAAGATTTATACCATCAACTTTTTCCTTCACTTCCCCAAATATTTGAAAAATTTTCTCCATTTCCGGGAAATAAAATTCAGGATAGATGTGAGGGGTGGCAACTATATCAGTTATCCCCTTTTCCTTGGCAATATGAAGCATCTCTAAGGTCTCTTCCATGGTCTTGGCACCATCATCAAGCCCTGGTAGTATGTGGCAATGGATATCTATCATATTTTTGTTTCCTCCTTTAAAGTTCTGGTCATCAATTTTTGAATGGCTACCTTCAAATTTAAATCCTCATACAATATTTCATAAAGAACCTGTGCAATGGGCATTTCAATACTTTTTTCTAAAATTATTTTATGGACTGCTTTTAATGTAAAAGCACCTTCTGCCACCATACTCATTCCCTCCAAAATTTTTTCAAGTTTTTCGCCTTTTCCAATCCTTAAACCCAGGGTAAAGTTTCTGGAAAGTTCAAAGGAGGAAGTCAGGATTAAATCCCCAAAACCAGCAAGGCCTGAAAGGGTTCTTTCCTTTCCTCCAAAAAACATACAAAATCTCTTCATTTCATGAAGGGCTCTTGTAAGGTATGATGCCCAGGAATTGGCACCCAAATTCATAGCTTTTATGATTCCAGAACCTATGGCATAGATGTTTTTTAATGCTCCCGCCAGTTCCACTCCAATTAAATCCTCAGAACGATAGAACCTGAAAGTTTGGGATGAAAACTTTTCCTGCAGAAACTTTGCAAATTCTTCCCTTCTGGAAGCAAAAACAGCAGCTGTGGGCAAACCAGATGCTACTTCTCTTGAAAAGGTGGGACCTGAAAGGGTTGCAAGATTTTTGATTTTACCCTTCAACTCTTCCTCTATTATCTTTGATGGAATCTTTAAGGTTTCAATTTCAATTCCTTTGGAGCAGTTTACTAAATTCTTTTTGCCTTTCAGGAATTCTTTCAGAACCTTTAAAATTTCCCTTAAATGTTGAACAGGAATGGCAAGAAAAATAACATCTGATTCTTCAAAACTTCTAAGGTCATCTTTAAAATTTACCAGTTCATTAAATTTAAAACCATCAAGGAAAAGATAATTTTCCCTGAACTTTTTTAAATGCTCAAAAAGCTCTGGTTCCCTTACCCAGAGTTCAATTTCATAACCTAAATTTGAAAAGTAAATTGCCAGGGCAGAACCCCAGGAACCAGCCCCTATTATTCCTATTTTCAACCCTTCCTCCCGAACTTTGGCTCTTTTTTTTCAACCAATCTTTTTATGTTTTCCCTGTGTTTATAAATTATCAAGAGGCTGATACAGACAGAATAGACAATAAACCACTCATTTATTTTTAAAAAGTATGCTGTGGGAGGGAAAGAAGCAGAGGATATCAGTGAGGAAAGGGAGACATACTTAAAAAGAATTAAAAAGAGGACAAAAATAAAAAAACATAAAAGGGCTGGATAAGGTGCCAGTTTTAAAAATACTCCAAAGGATGTGGCTATACCTTTCCCACCTTTAAAACCCAAAAATGGCGTAAAGCAATGTCCCAGCACTGCCATAACTCCAGCAAGCCCTATCCAGTATGGCAGAATGGTAATCATCATCATTATCCATACAGCAAGGTATCCTTTAAAACCATCCAAAAGAAAGGTTATAAAGCCACCTAGAAAACCCAGTTTTCTGGAGACATTGGTGGCACCAATATTTCCACTCCCTGTTTTCCTTATATCTTCCTTTGAAAACAGGTAGGTTATTATAAAACCAAAGGGTATGGAACCAAGCAAAAAAGAGAGAATAAGACCGGATATTATTTCAAACATTTTATCACCTTTAAAGAATTATAAACAGGTCCTTCTGGCTTTAAAATACTTTCAAAAAGCACAATTTCAGAGACC
>JBBFMJ010000280.1:713-2657 GCA_037478515.1 Thermoanaerobaculia bacterium | reverse complement strand
GGTTTTTCAAGATAGTCAAAGGCACCATTTTTTATTGCTGTAATGGCATCTCTTATCCTTCCATGGGCAGTTATTATTATGAATAAAATATCGGGATAAAGATTTTTTGCCCATTCCAGAAATTCAAGACCATTACCATCGGGTAAATTTACATCCAACAGCACTATTTCTGGCTCATCCTTTATTATTATTTCTTTGGCTTCCTTTAAGTTTTCAGCTGAAGCAGTTTCAAAACCCTGATTTTCCAGGTATTTGGAAAGAGAAGTTCGCAATAAATTCTCATCATCCACAATTAATACTTTCATAAAAACATTTAAAAATTATATTTCAATTTAAATAAAATATCAAATCTTATGGTATAATTAAATTAATGAAACAGACGCTCATTCTGGAAGGGAACCTTGCAAACCTCTTTGTGCCAGATATTCTATCCTTTTTAAATACTATAAGAAAAACAGGGCGGTCTGACTTTTTTCAGGGCTATCAGGAAATAAATATATACTGGAAAAATGGAGAAATTGTCTTTGCCACCTCCAACAGGCCCGAGGACACCCTGGGAAAATTTCTTTTAAGAAATGGAAAGATTACTAAACAGCAGTATGAAGAATCTCAAAAATATTTAAAACCTGGGCAGAAACATGGAAAACTTCTGGTAAAACTTGGATTTATAACCCCAAAGGACTTATGGTGGGGAGTAAAGGAGCAGGTATTAGAAATAATCTTTCAAATCTTTTCCTGGAAGGAAGGGAAATTCTTGTTTTTTGAAACCGATGAAGAAAGTTTCCATCAAAGGATTTTTCTGGACTTGAACACCACAAATATTATTATGGAGGGGGTAAGACGCCTGGATGAGTGGAAAGTAATTAAAGAAAAAATTCCAGATCTGGAAGTGGTCTTTCAGAGAGTGCCTCAGGATGAAGAATATATAAAAAATTTAAATTTAAATGAAACAGAGAAAAAAGCTTTAAATTTTATTGATGGAAAAAGAAATGTTTCAGATATAATCCAGCTTTTAAACCTTTCTGAATTTGAAACCCATAAAATATTGTATTCTTTGAATGTAGCACAACTTATAACTCAGGTTTCCAAGAGCCCAGAAGTTAAAATTGATGAAGAAGATAAACCCTATCTACTGAAAATTGCAGGAAGATATAATCTTCTATTTCAAAGAATTTTTAATGACCTGGCAAAATCCATTGGAGATGCTGAAGCCCAAATCACAATGAACAAAATTTTAAAACAAAACCCCTTGTCCAATGAACTTTTTCAGGATACCATCTTTGACTCCACTGGAAAGTTTGATGAAAACTCTCTGATTGCAAACATTTCTGAACTTCCTTACGGGGAAAGGTTGCAGGTCTTGGATGATACCTTAAACACCATCCTTTCATATCTGCTTTTTGAAGTTTCCCAACACTTGGATAACGAATCAAAAACAAAACTCTACAGCTATATTTCTGAAGAAAAAAGAATATGGAATGATAAATTCTAAATTATTACTGTAGATTATTTTAAATAAAATAATTGTGACAAAAATTGTTTATGAAAAATATTAAAATTTGAAATATAGATTTATTATAATTTTATCTAAAAATATCCTTTTATTAAAACAAATCCTTATTATTCTACAGTAGATATAAATGACAAAATATGTCAACCTTTTCTTTATATTTGAATTTTAATTTTTATAAATCTAAAAGAAAACTGTATTTATTTTAACAGACCTTTTAATTTTGAATAAGTTATATTTTTTGACAATTCTACAGCTGGCTGATTGAAGGTCTCCACCCCAATTTTAAGGGATGAAAGGTGGCAGAGGAGCATAAAAAAGCATAAAAGCTTTCCAATTTCATATTCCTTTCTCTTTTTTATATCCATCATCAAAACTTCTGCCCCTTTCTGCCTTAATGCCTCATAAACTCCTTCTGCTGCCAGGCTCAAAAA
>JBBFMJ010000280.1:0-703 GCA_037478515.1 Thermoanaerobaculia bacterium | reverse complement strand
AATCAGGATAAAATTTTCCTTTATCAACCCCCCTCCATATCCAGGTAATAGCACTTTCCTTTACATCGGATATCATTTGAAGAATTGAATGCTGGTCCTGCGTTCCTATGGCAACCAGTGGAATTTGCCCGAATTTTCCATCCTTTCCAAGGGATTCAGCCCAGAGCTGCTGAAACCATCTTCCCAAATTATATAAATAACCTCCGTAAGTAAACAAAACAAGAGGTTTGAAAGGATTTTTTAAAAGAAATTGAGAAATTTTAGACAAAATATTTTTCTCTGGTTCCTCTCTTAAAATATCTGAAAATTCCTCTGCCCCTTTAAAAAGGCTTTCTAAATCTATTTTTTCAAAAAGAAGGGGAAAGGTTCCCACAGGGGAAAAGACAGAGAACCTCCCGGAGAGGTCTTCTGGCATAAAAATCAAATTTACCCCTTTTTCCTTTGCCCAGCTACTTAAAATATTTTCTTTATCTGAAGTAATGGCAACTACCCTTTTATTCCATCTATCTTTATAAATTTCCTTTAAATCTTCAAAGATACAGGAAAAAAGTAAGTTTGTTTCCAGGGTCTTTCCACTTTTAGATATTATACAAATCCCAGCATTTCCCTTTTTTAAAATTTTCTTTGCTTTAATTATCTTTTTTGAATCAATATTATCTAAAAAAAAGAGATTTTTGGCTCTGTCTTTACAGAAATCTACAAT
>JBBFMJ010000279.1:0-2678 GCA_037478515.1 Thermoanaerobaculia bacterium | reverse complement strand
AAGATGGCAAATATCATATGCTTGGAGAGGGAAATAAAATTTTGTCTTCAGAAGAAATGATTTCCTTTTATGAGGATCTGATTGAAAATTATCCCATTATTTCCATTGAAGATGGGCTTGCAGAAGAGGACTGGGATGGATGGGAAAAAATGACAGGTAAATTAGGCGAAAAAATTCAAATCGTTGGAGATGATATTTTTGTAACCAATCCAAAGATTTTTAAACAGGGAATTGAAAAAAATATTGCCAATGCCATTTTAATTAAACTAAATCAAATAGGCACAGTTACAGAAACTTTTGAAACCATTCAAATGGCATACCGCCATGGATATGGAGCTGTTATATCTCATAGAAGTGGAGAGACTGAGGACTCCTTTATTGCAGACCTTGCAGTGGCTTCTGGAGTGGGGCAGATAAAGACAGGTTCCCTTTCCAGATCTGATCGCCTTTCTAAATACAATCAACTGCTGAGAATTGAAACAGAACTCGGGGATTCCGCAATATATGCGGGACTTCTGGACTAAAATATTTAATATTAATTATTTAATTTATACGGGCTCCATAGTTGTCCTGATATATTTAATTTTTTCCTTAAACAACTCCCTGGATAAGTTAAACCAGTTAAAAACTTCAAAAGCCCAGATTGAGATAAAAAATGCAAAACTCAAAGAAGAAATAGAAAAGATTGAAAGGGAAATTGAATATATAAAATACAACCCTTCCTATTATATAAAAGTAGCCAGAGAAGAATTTTTTTACCTCAAGCCAGAGGAGTATCTCTTTGTGGTAATTTCAAAGGAAAGGGTAGACGCTCAAACCCTTAAGAAAGAGGAAGGGAAGCCCAAAGGGAGTGGAAAAACAATAAAAGATTAAGGGTTTTTTTATAAAATAAAAACTGGAAAAAAAGTCCTTTAAGGTAAATTTTAAAAATATGGAAGGGAAAAAGTAGAGGGGTTTGCCTCCTTTATAAAGAAAAGCTTCCCCTTCGAGAAGGAAAAAGGGAAGGTCTTCCTCCATTTTTTTTGGAAAAGTAAAATAGAGATATTTATCCATATTTTCAATGTTTCCTTCTGGCCCTTCCAGTACTATGTTATGAAAACCAATTTCAGGGGGAAGGTAAATGGAATTTCTGAAGGAATTTCCTGTGGAAATTTTTCCTTGTTTTAAAGCATTATAATAATCTAAGGGTATGTTTCCCTTTTTTATTAAAAACTCTTTTTTTAAAGCTCCTTCTCCATCCACAGGAAAATAATTTGGACTTTTTGGATGAAAGGGCAAATCCTTTATTTTAAAACCTGAAGGAATTTCTTCAATCTCTCCGGATAAAAAATATTTAAGAAAACCTTCAAAAATAAGGGAAAGGGCTAAGGGATGCAAAAGAAGGGGATACCTGGAAGGTTTTAAATCCATCTGTGGCAAGGGAAGCTGGAGATAGGGTTTAAGTATGGAGAAATAATCAGAAAAGGAAATAGTTAAATCCAGATTTGAAAGAAAGGGAAGGTTCCAGATAAGATTATCCCTTCCTAAAATTACTGTTCCATTTATAGAATAATTTTTTAAAGAAACTTTCCCCCCTGAAAAATTCACAATTTCCAGATAAAATTCAGAATAGGAAAGGACTGCCTTTAGAATCTCAAATTTCCTGTAGCAGGAAATTTCCTTTTTAATATTTTCATAGATTTCTTCCAAATAAACGCTTGTGTCTTTCCTTGTAATTTCTGGCTCAAAATGGCCAATGGTCTTTGGAAGGTAAAAATCATTAATATTTTCTTTTAAAGAAAATTCTTTTAAAAATCCAGAAGAAGAGAAAAAAGATACCCTATCTTTGAAAAAAGTTCTCAAAGCATAGCCCGCTTCATTACTCTGAAGTGTATTTTTGCCTTTAAAATCAAATATAAACTCCAGCCCTTTTCCTACCTTTGTTGCCTTTTCCCAGCCCATCATATTCTATACCTTAAATTTAAAAAAGATAAATCGGGGGATGCCGCCCCCACAAACAATTTTCCTCCATCTTTCAAACAGGTCCCGAAGGTTATACAATTTTTAAGTTTTCCACCCACAAAATCAATTCCCGATAAAAATTCCCTTATACTTCCTTCTATTTTTAAATTTAATATTTTTCCATACAACTTCCTGTTTAAATAATAAAACACAGGACCCGCTAAAAGGGAAATCTTGTCAGGAGGAGAAAAAGAGGCTTTTTTTATAAAAGGAATAAAAAGAAAATTTGGATAAATATCCATTGAAAAATTCTGGTTTTCTTTTACTTCCTGAACCAAGGTATTAGTAGCCCTTGGAAGAGGAATAGGGTTTTCAAGACAAATTCTGGCGTTTCCAGGAGGAAAGAGATATGCTTTACTATAATAGTTATCACAAAGTATATTTTTCAATACCCCCTTTTCTAAAAGTGGTTTCCTTAAACAAACCTCACCTTCGTCATCAAACTTTCTGCAAACGGGAAGCCCTTTGAAAGTGGGGTCATCATAAACCGTTAAAAAATCTTTGGAAATTTTTTCACCTAACTTGTTTTTATAGCAGGAATTCTTAAAGACATCCCCTTCTAGGGGATGGGAAAGTATCTCATGAAAAAGGACACCACCAGAGCCCTCTCCAAAGATAACTGGTAAGTTTTTTGGAATTTCACTTAAAATTTTTAATTTCTTGTCAAAAAAAAGATT
>JBBFMJ010000278.1:0-2740 GCA_037478515.1 Thermoanaerobaculia bacterium | reverse complement strand
CTTCCTTTTCTTTTTGCTCCTTAATCTCTCTTTCCCTTTCCTCCTTTTCTTTCTGGATTCTTAATGCTTCCAATCTTTCCCTTTCCTGCCTTTCCCTTTCTGCCCTTAATCTTTCTTCTTCTTTTTTCAACCTTTCAATTTCAGCCATTTTATTTTTTATACCTTCAATTTTTAAGTCCAGCTCCTCCTCAAAATTTTCCTTTTCTTTAAAAATTTCTAAATTTTCAACATAAAATTTTTTTGATTCTTCATAAATTTTTAATGCTTCCTGAAAATTTTCTTCTGTTTCTTTGTTTTGAGCTTCTAAAAGTTTTTCTTCAAAATATATTTTTACCTTTAGCAAATCACTTTCCTTTGCCTCATTTCCCTGTGGATCAATTTTTTTTATTAAGTTTAAATAAATTTTTGCCTCTTCAAAATTTTTTTCCTTTAACAATTTTTTTGCACTTTGAAGGTATTTAAAACTATTGTGATAGACCTTTTCAATATTTTCAATATTTGAAAAACTCTTGGTTTTCTCTTCAATGGAAATAAGCCCATCCCAGGGACGGATTTCTATCTGGTGCAAGGTTAAATATCCATTTTTATCTTCTATTATTGAAAATTTAACAAAACTGCTTTTAGGTGGATTGGTACAGAGTTCATAAAAATTTTTTAAGGCAATTTTAAAGTTTAAATCTCCAGATTTGCTGGATGGGTCTGGTATAGAATTATTGTTAAATTCAATCAGATAAAATTTACTCTTTGAGGATTCTGAAAAAATTTCAAAAAGCTGGGAGTTTTCCGGAAATGCTTTTATGAAAAGCCCTGTCTTTGGAAAATCATTTGCAATTAAATTATAAGAAAAAAATAAAATTAAAATAAGTTTTCTCATAAAGAGCCCAAAAAATATTTTACCATAACTATTAATCTTCTGTGATATAATATTTAAAAATTTAAGGAGTGCTTATGGGAAAGACAGGGATTGAAAAAATTTTGTCTTTGAATTCAGAAGAAGAGGTAAAACCAGGGAAAATCATCTGGATTGATTTAACTTTCAGGACTGCAAGGGACTTTGGTGGGGCAAATGTGGTTAAAAATTTCAAAGAAAACTATCCTCAAGGGAAGGTTCAGGACCCTTCAAGGACCTTTTTTACCTTTGACTGTAATGTCCCTGCAAATACAATTCCCTATGCAAATAACCAGATGATTTGCAGAAACTTTGCTTTAGAGCAGGGGATGCCTTTATATGATGTGGATGCAGGAATTGGTTCCCATATACTATTTGAAAAAAAGATAATTAAACCAGGGGACACTGTAGTTGGAACTGATTCCCATCTGAATTTGCTTGGTGCTTTATCTGTCTTCGGGCAGGGGATGGGGGATATAGATATTGCTTTTGCCTTCAAAACAGGAAAAACATGGTTTGAGGTTCCAAAATCAATGAAAATTGAACTTAAAGGGAAGCTTTCCTATCCTGCAACTGCAAAGGACTTAATTTTAACAATTTTAGGAAATCTTGGTTCAGATGGTGCCCTTGACTTTTCCATTGATTTTACTGGTGATGCAATTGAAAATTTAAAAATTGATGAAAGAATAACCATTGCTTCAATGGTAACTGAAATGGCAGGGATAATTGGGCTTTTTCCTGTAAATGGTGAAGTAGAGGAATATTTTAAAGATAAGGACTTTGAGGATGTAAATCCAGACCCCGACGCCAGCTATGAAAAGTCCTTTAATTTTGATTTATCTGGAGTAGTTCCTTCCGTTGCTTTGCCTGGTTCTCCTTCAAAAGTTGTTCCAGTAAAAGAAGTTGCAGGGGAAAAAATAAATTCTGTCTTTATTGGTTCCTGTACAAATGGAAGGTATTCAGATATACATAAGGTAGCAGAAATTTTAAAAGGAAAAAAAGTGGCAAAAGGGGTAATGCTTAAAATTGTCCCCGCCACAAGGTATGTCTGGGGGGAATTATTAAAATCAGGGGATCTTCAAATTTTATATGATGCAGGGGCAATTGTTTCACACCCTGGATGTGGTGGTTGTGCCTCTGGTCAAATTGGGATGACTGGGAAAGGTGAAGTTCAGGTCTCAACATCTAATAGAAACTTTAAAGGAAAGCAGGGGGATGGGGATACATACCTTGCCTCACCAGTTGTGGCTGCCTATTCTGCTTTAAAAGGTGAGATTGCCTATCCCGAGGGATAAATTGATTATAATTTTTCCAATGGCAGATATAAACATTGAGTATATTGAAAAAGCAAAGGTTTATATTGAAGAGGTTTACAAAGAAGATGTTAAGATAGGAGATAAAATTCCTTTTCCAGAAGAATGCTTGAATAAAAAAAGAAATCAGTATGATTCAGTTTGTGTTTTAGAAAAGGTTAAAGATTTTGAGGGAGGGAAAGTTGTTTATCTTTGCGATAAGGATTTATATGAAGGGAATTTAAATTTTATCTTTGGACTTGCAGAAGGGATTGGTGGAAGAAGGTGTATTGTCTCAATTTCACGGCTTAAGGAAAGCTTTTATGGAAAAAAGGAAAATGCTTCTTTGACTATTTTAAGGATTGCAAAGGAAATTGTCCATGAAGTTGGGCACCTGAAAGGGTTTTATCATTGTGGCAATAAAAAATGTGTTATGACTTTTTCAAATTCGCTCCAGGATACTGATTTTAAGGATTATAAACCTTGTGATGAGTGCAAGAAAAAACTTAAATTATAAGGAGATTATATGGAAAAGAGTTTAATTGTTAAAGGAAGGGTT
>JBBFMJ010000277.1:0-2764 GCA_037478515.1 Thermoanaerobaculia bacterium | reverse complement strand
ATCAAATACTTTTCCAGTGCAGAAGAGCTTTTGGCTCGCCTGGATCTGCTGGAGGTTGTGGAAGATGAAAAGCCCTTTTATTATCAAAATTTAATAAAAAAACAGGAAAATAAAATTTTAGATAATTTGAAAAAATTAAAGCTTACTCCTTCCTTTTTTATGCCTCTTAAAAAAGAACTCTTTTCAATTAAAAAAAAGTCCAAAATAATATAAATAAGCTTTTAGAAAATTTTTCTACTTTTTTAACTTTTGAAGGGCGATTTCTGTTTGCTCAAGAAGGGGTTTTTCTGAAAGTTCTTCCCCCACTGCTTCTTTCATCCAGAGGTTTGGAATTTTTGACCCAATTTTACAAATCCTGAGCATCTCTTCACCCAAAATTTTATCTTTTAAATAATTTTTAATTTGAAAGGCAATGAGGTGTCCCATAGGATAGTCAGGAAGGTAAAGGGCAGAGTTAATCATATGTGAATAAATTGAAAGAATTGGAGTATCCTTTTCCCCAAAGACCTCAGCATAATATTTGTTCCAGATCATTTTTGCTTTTTCAATAACCACTTTCTTTAATTCTTCCTTTGTCATATCTGGTTTTTTGTAAAGTTCATTCCAGACCTCCATATCAACTAAGGAGACACCTGCAATTTCATAAGTCATCCAGAATTCATTGAGCACATCCCAGTACTGGCTCATTTCATCTTCCTGCTTGAAGCCCAGAATTTCCAAATCCTTTCCTTGAAATATAAAGGCAAAGGCCTCTGTGAAGGCAGTGTTTGGAACCCCTTTTAAGAAATGGTAGTCCATAAGGGAGTTTGAAATAACCTGTTCTACATTGTGCCCCAGCTCATGCATTGCAATGTTAAAACCCTTATAATTCATCCCTTGCTCTGGAACCCTTGTCCTTAAATGGGCTTTATCCTCTTTCAAGAGGGCACCCATAGCATGGCCTGCACCCCTTGCAGGGTCAACACTTATATGATTACCTATGAATTCTGCCATGTCTTCTTTAAAGCCCAATTTTTTAAGGATTGAAGGAATTTCCTTTTCAAAGGCTTTTACATCGGGAAATTTTTTTGAAACCATTTCATCCAATTCTTTTTCTGGAATTTTTGGGGTGGCTTTCAGTAAATTATACCAGATGTCAAAGGGTCTAAGTTTCCTTCCCAGTTTCTTTTCAATTATCTTTGCTACTTCAAACCTCAAAGGTGAAGAGCATACATTTTCCAGCATTTCCTTTACCTTTGCTTCAGGAATTTCCCTCTCCCTGTTAAATTTTCTCTGTATAAAAGTAGGATATTGTGGAGAGTAAGGGTCTGCTTTCCTTAAAGCATTGAAAATATTTAAAAACATCTCATATCTTGTATCTGGTTCCTTTCCCTTTGAATTTTTTGGGATTCCATCAGAGATTTTCCAAGAAAACTGAGGATTATTTATAATTTCCTGTGGGATTTCCTGATTTATAATTTTTAGCATAAGCTCATAAATGAGCTGCTGTTTTTCAAGCCCATCCTTATCCAGATAGCGGGCTTTGAGTTCATCCCTCAGTCCCCAGTGGCTTATAAGTTTTAAATCCTTTGGAAAAAGGGTTTTTCCCTGACTATTTAATATATTTCCCAAATAAAAATTGTAGTTGGAAATATAATTATCTGCCTGAGAAAATGCCTTTACAATCTCTTGCTGGACTTCAGCAGGAACTCTTGTAGTAAACCTCATTGCCATCCTTGCCCTTGCCCATTCTTCTCTTTTAAGTTTTTCCCCTTCCATTTGTAATTCTTCCAAAGTGGGTGCTTTGAAATTAAGTAAAATTATAAAGGCAATTTTGCTTTTAAATAAATCCTCTGTGAGGTGTGAGGAGGAGTCAAAAGCAGAAAGATATTCATCCAGGAGGATCATTTTCCCTTCATCCACATCGGCAAACCACCTCAAATTCCTTCCCATAATATTAAAATGTCCATCCAGGGACTCAAAGACCCTTTCAAACCTTTTAAATATTAAGGAAAGTTCTTCAGGGCTGGCTGCAAAATTTTCTTCCACAAATTGCAGGAATTCTTCATCACTTCCATCTTCCTTCTGCCATAGGGCTGAAACCTGTTTTAAGCCCGTTTTTATCCTTTCCTGATGGGCTTTTCCATACTTTTCTAAAAGGAGCTTTTCAGCCCTTTCAATGGTGGATTTTTGAACCTGAGCATTTAATAATAATGGAAATATTAAAAACATAATAAAACCTCTCATAATTTTTCTCCTTTCGCAATATTATACCACTTTGAACAAAATTTAAGGATCCCAAGTATTATATATGATGGAAAAGAATAAATTTTTTAAAGAGATGCCCTATCCCTTCCTTTATGAGGAAGAAAGGAAATTAAAAGAAAAGATCCTTTCCTCCCTTCCAGAGAAGAATTTTAATTTTTTTCCAAAACTAGCTTTTGCCTTTATTTTGCTTATAGTTTTAATTTTGCCTTTCCTTTTTAACAAAAAGGAAACTCCAGTGGAGAGAAAAAAGGTGGTGGTCTTAAACCCCTTGAAAATTAAAAGTGAGGAAATAGCCCTTAAAGATTTAAATATGCCTATTCCTCCACCAGAGGAAGTTAAAATTGAAGATATTCCCTTTCAAATTACAAAGGTAGACCATTCCATAAAGTTATTCTGGGAAGACAGCAGAGCAAAAAAATTTAGAATAAAAAAATGCTACCTTCCACCGGGGAAAGAGGGCTGTGTTTATTTAGAAGAAACGGATAAAAAATACTATATTGACAATTCAAAGGAAGAA
>JBBFMJ010000276.1:0-2785 GCA_037478515.1 Thermoanaerobaculia bacterium | reverse complement strand
CTGATTTTATTGATTCTATTGCCAAAGAAAGGTCATTTAAGCCAGTTATGATGATAAAGTTTGTATTTATATCTTCTTTTTTTAATTTTTTATAAAACTCCAGCCCTTTCATACCGGGCAAAATGTGGTCACATAATATTATGTCAAACAATTGAGGGTCTATTTTTAAATCATTGTATAGGTTTTCTGCATTTAAGTATCCTTTGACCTGGTAATTTGCTTTTTTTAAAATTCTAACCAGACTTAAATTTAAAGGTTCGTCATCTTCCACCACGGCAATTTTATAAATTTTTTCCATCCATAAATTATAATTTATTTTCAAAAAATTTAAAAATGCTTTATAATAATAAAATTATTATGTTATATGTTGCATTTTTTATTATTTTCATTAGCAAGTTAATACAGGCAATTTCACCCGATGTATCTCCAGATAGATGCCTTCATAGGTTGTGGACCACAAAGGATGGGCTTCCCCAGACCTCCATAACAGATTTAGAGTTTGATAATGAAGGATATCTATGGATTAGTACCTTTGGTGGGGTTGTCAGGTTCAATGGAAGAGAATTTCAATATTTAAACCTTCCAGACCCAAGGGTGACAAAACTTTTCTTCGATAAAGATAATAATTTGTGGATGGGAACTGAAAATGGTTTTATTTTTAAAAAGGAGAAAGATAAAATATTAAGTTTTTCAATTCCTTCAAAAAACATAGTGGTCAGGGATTTGTTGATTGATGAAAAGGGTATTTTATATGTGGCAACTGAGTTTGGATTATGGATATTAGAGGATGGAAAATGGTCTCTTTTAAATGATTTTAGAGACCCCTTGTGCAGGGTTCTTTTTAATTTTAATGGAACTATTTATATTGGAACAAAAAAGGGCCTTTACTCGCTAAAAGAAGGAAAGTTATTAAAAGAAGATTCCTTACTGGAAGATAAGCAAATCAATGCAATCAATAAAGATAAAAATGGAAGGTTATGGGTAGGGACAATGGAAGGGATATATATAAAAGAAAGAGATAAATGGGTCCAATACTTGTTTCCAAAAAAATATAATACAAGCATAGTAAATTCTATTTATCAAGATTTACATGGAATGCTCTGGTTTAATTTATCTTCAAATTTTTTTGTTAGGTTGGATCCTGTTAAAAATGATTCAATTCTTTTTTTCCCAAAGGGGAGTATGGAATGGATTTATTGTTCTGGAATAGTGGAGGATAGGGAAGGATCCATCTGGCTTGGAACCAGTGGGGGGCTTTTTCAAATTTCTGAAGGCATGGCTGAAACAATAATAGGGGAGGATAAAATTTTAGATGCTCCTGTTAGAAATTTAATTGAAGATGGTAAAGGCGGGATTTATTTTTCCTTTGTACATTGTTTTGGGCTGGGCTATTTTAAAAAGGATAAAATTAAAGTTTTTCAGGAATTATATGGGAAATGCGTTTATTCTATTGGAATAGAAGGAGAAAAAATATGGGCAGGGACAGAGGATGGGCTATATTTAAAAAAGGATGGCAGGGGATTTTTAAAACAAGATATTTTAAAAGGAAAAAAAATAAATTCAATTTTAAATGAAGAAAATATGATTTATTTAGGGACAGATAATGGTTTATGGATTTTTAAAAAAAATGAAAATTTAGAAAAATTTGAAGGAAATACTGCTGGGAAAAGGATTTATACAATTGTAAAAAAGGAAGGTAAAATTTTTCTTGGAACAAATGAAGGTTTAATGATTTTGGAGGGAGACAGGTTTAAAATTATAAATGAAAAGGATGGTTTGACCAATCCTTTTGTAAGGGCAATTTATTTAGATGGGGATAATTTATTGTGGATAGGGACTTATGGAGGTGGGCTTTACAGATATGATGGAAAAAAATTATCTGATTTCCCTCAAGATTTAGGCCTTCCAAAGACAATACACTTAATTGTAGAAGACAAAAAAGGAAGGTTATGGCTTTCCAGTAATGAAGGTATTTTTTGTGTAGAAAGAAAAAAATTAAGCAGTTTTGTTGAAGGGAAAGTAAATTCCTTTGATGTAATCTGGCTAAATGAAAAGGATGGGATGCTTTCAAGGGAATGCAATGGAGGTTCTCAGCCTGCTGGATTTTTATCTGAAGATGGTTATTTATGGATTCCTACGGTCAGGGGAATTGTGAGGGTTAACACAAATTTTTCAAATAACTACATTCCACCTGTTTATATAGAAAAAGTTTTAATTGATGGAAAATCAGCAGAGATTAAAGAAGGAAAAATAGAATTTCCTTATGGAAAACATAATTTGGAAATCCATTGTGCTGCTTTAAGTTACCTTTATCCTGAAAAATGTGAATATAAATCTCTCCTTTACGGATGGGATGAAAATTTTATAGATATGGGAAGAAGGAATGTTGCTTACTATTCAAATTTAAAACCTGGAAATTATAAATTTAAAGTTATTGCAAATAATGGCTTTGGATTGTGGAATGAAAATGGGGCAGAAATGGAGATAATTGTTCCTGCGCCATTTACACACTCAATTTATTTCTATTTTTTAATTTTTGTTTCTTCCATTGTATTTTTTATTTTATTTGTAAATATATACACCTATTCTTTGAGAAAGAGAAAAGAAAAATTAGAAAAAATAGTTCAAAAAGAAACATCAAAATTAAGACAACTTTCTGAACTTGCTTCAAAAGCAAACTCCTTTTCTTCAATAAATGAACTTATGGAGTTTTTTTATGAAAGTTTTAAAAATTTAATTTCCTATGATTTTATATCTCTTTTAATATTAGAAGAAAAGAATAATA
>JBBFMJ010000275.1:0-2797 GCA_037478515.1 Thermoanaerobaculia bacterium | reverse complement strand
TATGCCTTCTGCCTTAAATTTTCATTCTTACTTTCCAGGGCTTTCTGATACTCTTCCAGGGCTTTTTCATAGTCCCCTTTTTTATAATTTATATTGCCCATATTATAATTTAAACCAGCTTCTGTGGGAAGGGAAATCCTTGCCTTCGTATAGTTTTCCAGTGCTTCATTGTATTTACCTTTTTTATACAAATTATTTCCTTTTTTAATCAAACTTTCAGGGGATGAGGAAAATAAATTTAAAAAAACAAAAAAAAGAAAAAAAAGCTTCATTTTTTGCCTCCCATAGCTGAAGATATAAAGGAATAGCATAAAAGTATAAGGCAGGGCAAAAGGGTGTAATTTAACTTTTCCTCAAACTGAGATACTTTTGTAAAACCCAGCTCCTTTTTTTCCTGTTCTTCCATATCCTTTAATATTTTATCCAGAGCCAGCAAACCCGTGGAAGAATAATGATATTTTCCCCCTGTCTCTAAGGCAATTTTCTTTAAAAGTTCCTCATCCAGTTTGCTTGTTACAATCTTTCCTTCTCTATCTTTTTTATAATCAACAATTTCTCCCCTTTCATTCCTTATGGGAATAATGGAACCCTTTTCTGTTCCAATCCCAATGGTATAGATTACAATCCCCTCTTCCCTTGCTTTTTTTGCCTCTTCCAGGGCTTTCCCTGAATGGTCTTCTCCATCGGTCAGTAGAATTACAAATTTTCCTTTTCTCTCTTTATCAATAAATACTTCCGTGGATTTTTTAATAGCTTTTGAAATGTCTGTCCCAGGGAAGGGAATAAGATTTGTATCTATTATTTCAAGAAAAATTTTCAAGGCATCATAATCTAAGGTCAGAGGGCATTGAATATAGGCATCTCCTGCAAAAACCACCAGCCCAACTCTGTGGTTTTCGAGTTTATCCAGAAAGAGAGAAAACTCCAGAAGTGCCCTTTTTAATCTTGAAGGAGAAATGTCTTGCGCATCCATAGATCTGGAAGTATCAATACAGAAGACCAGATCCACTCCCTTTCTTAAGATTTTTTCTTCCTTTATCCCCATCTGGGGCCCTGCAAGACTCAATATGAAAAAGAAAAATCCAAAGAGCAAGGAAATTTTAGAGGAGAGGACAAAACCTTTATCTGGAATATTTAAAAGTTTTTCCCTTAACTTTTCCACTCCAAATTTTTCTTCCAGTTTTTTTCTCCTTGAACTCTCAAAATAATAGATTAAAATTATTAAAAATAATAAGAATAAAAGGTATAAATAATCAGGCCTGGAAAATTTTAAAACATCGCTGAAATATAGAAGGGCAATTCCACTCAGAGAAATGGCAAATAAAAATATTAAAATCCCGGAAATAACATATCCCCAGATCATGGGATTTGCCTCCATAAGATATTTAAAATAAACCAGATTAAAAAGAGGAAAAAAGAAGGAATTAAAGTATAAAGGTATTTTGTTTTAAAAAATACATATTTTTTTGTCTTCACTTCACTCTTTTCCATCTGATCAATGCTCCTGTAAATTTCCTTTAACTTTTCAGGATCTGTTGCCCTGAAATATTTACCCCCTGTCTCTTGAGCAATTTTTTGAAGGAGTTCTTCATCAATATTTACAGGAACCTGAACATACCTTTTTCCAAAGACAGGGTCTTCCACGGGCATCATAGCATAGCCCCTTGTTCCAACACCTATGGTATATACTTTTATTTTATAGGTCTTTGCAATTTCCATTGCTGTAAGGGGAGAGACCTCTCCCCTGTTGTTTTGTCCATCTGTTAGAAGAATTATAACCTTGCTCTTTGCCTTTGAGTTCTTCAGGCGTGCCACGGATAAACTCAAGGCATTTCCAATGGCAGTTCCATCTTCCAGCATACCAATTTGAACTTTTTCCAGGGTGGATAAAAGAACATTATAATCCGTGGTCAGGGGGCACTGGGTAATGGCATCGGCAGAAAAAACCACCAGCCCAAGCCTATCCCCCCTCCTTCCTTCCACAAATTCCTTTACCACATCCTTGGCAACTGCCAGGCGATTCTTTGGCTTGAAATCCTCAGAAAGCATTGAACCAGAAGAATCTATGGTTAGAATAATGTCTATTCCCTGTGTAATTATTTCCTCATATTCCCTTTTTTTGACAGGCTCTGCAAGGGTAAGCACAATTAAAACCATTGACAAAATCCAGAGGTAAGGCATTGTTTTAAAGATTTTAATTTTTCCTGTCTCTGGAACTTTCCCAATTATTTTAATTGTAGAAATTTTATAAGAAATCTTAAATCTCTTCCTTAAAAAATAAATTATAAAGGGGATGGGTAGAAGGAGCAAAAATAAGGGCTTATGAAAGGGAAGCATTTGCCTCCTCCTTTGTCTTCTCCACAAATCCCTTAAGGAGTTCCCAGTGCTCTTCCCCTTCCTTTACCCCTGCCCTCTGTTTTGCATACTTTACCAGGGATGAAAATTCTAAAAAGTTTTTTAAGTTTATAAAAAGGTTTCTTTCCAAATTTAATTCCTTTAAAATACCTATAAGTTCAAATTCTGTTTTATCCAGAGTATCCTTTGAAAACCTTCTTCCAAGATAAACCCTCAAAATATCATCCAGTTCAATGTAATATTCCTTTTCCTTTTCTTTTCTTAAATAATCCTTTTCCCTTAATTTTTCCAGGGCTTTTATTGCTTCTATATGGGGTGGAAGTAAAATTTTTATTTCTTCTACCTCCTTCTTTCTTTTGCTTCTTATGTAATAAATCAAACCCAAAACTGATATAAATGCCAGAAGAATTAGCAGATAAATATAAGAGAATTTAGAAGACAT
>JBBFMJ010000274.1:0-2816 GCA_037478515.1 Thermoanaerobaculia bacterium | reverse complement strand
CTCTTGAATACAAAGGATAAGACATATGCAGAATTAAATTTTGAAGATCTTTTGCAATCCTTTGGAAATGTAGCGGGTTCTCTCTTAAACCTTGAGATTGAAAATCCCAAAGTGGAGGTTAAAAAAGGGACAGAGGATAAAAATATTCTGGGCTATCCCTGCAAGCATATTATCATAGAAACTTCCTATGATATGAAAATGAAAGTTCTATTTATGAAAAGCAAGCAGAAGGTTCACTATATTTCTGAATATTGGGTCGCCCATACTTTTCCTGTAATTTTAAGGGACTGGTATCAGGAAAGATCCTTCAAAACTGGAATTCCGGATTTGGATAAACTAATTGAAATGGAAACTGCTGAAGTTAAAGGGATGGTTTTGAAATTGAAAAAAGTTACTGAGACAAAAAATGAAAAGGGGGAAATAACAAAGGTTTACGATGAATCAGAAATAACTAAAATAGAAGAAAAGGAACTACCTTTAAATTATTTTGAAGTTCCCAAAGATTATAAAAAGATTGAGTTTTTCCCAAAAGATGAAAAGGATGGGGGAATGAAATCCCTCTTTGGAAATTAATTATTTTAAAATCTTTAAAAGATATTTATATTCTCCCTCAATTTTTTTGTAAAGTTCAGACCTTTTGTATTTCTTTTCATAGGGAGAAAAATTATCATCCAAAAGAGGATAATCAAATAAGTTTTGACCATCGGTGTTGTATTTAAAACCAGCCCCTGAAGCATAAAGAGTTGTAACTGCAATATCCAGAAAGGAAGCACATAAATTTTTTTCCTGATAAATTTTACCTTCTGGTGTAATTATAAACAAGGGCACAAACTCAAATTTTTTATAATCTAAAAATAATTTTGCTGGTTGGTAGTTTTTTGCATTAAAATATAGCCCAGGAGTATGGTCTCCGTAAATAAAAATATAGGTATCGGGAATCTTTAAAAATTCTTCCACATACTTTTGAAGTATCCTATCCACATAATTCATAGAAATGAAATAATTTCTCACTTCCCTTTCTGGATGATGGAGTTCTGGATTATCAAAATAGTTTAAAACATTTACAAAGGGAAAATGGCTGGACATAGTGATTATTTGGTAGAAAAAGGGATTTTTTTCTTTTTTTAGTTCTTTTAAAACAAATTCAAAGACATCTTCATCAGGGGCTCCCCATCCCACCATCTTAAGATTCATATTCCTTAAATCATAAAAAATATCAAACCCCATTGCTTTAAAGGCGTATTTTCTATTGAAAAAGGAAGAATAATTTCCATGAAATGCCTTTGCAGTATATCCATTTTTCTTTAAAATTTTTACAAAGGAATTATCATATGAATAATTAAAAATTTTTATTGAAGGATAATAAAGCAATGGCTCTATGGAATTAATGATGCTAAATTCACAGTCAGAGGTCCCTCCACCAAAATGGTAACTTAAAGTATAGGGATAATAGATAGATTTTCTGGAAATTTCTGAAAGATATGGCATTATCTTATTTCCCTTCCACTCAAGATTTGGAATAAAGGAATCCAGGGCTTCTACCTGAATAAAAATTATGTTATTGAATTTTTCTTTGCCTTCTCCTTCAACAACTCTCTGGCTTTTTTGAAGTTTTTCCAGATAGTAATCCTCATAGCCAAATAGATTTAACTGCCAGATTAAAAGTCCATATTTTTCAACTATTCCAAATTCCTCATGGAGTTCCTGGTGTCTCCTAATTTCCTGGGAATCTATCTCTTTTAACTCAACATACAAAAAGATTATAATAATAAAAAAGGAAAATGCAATTATTTTATTTTTTAATTTTAAATCAGCAAAAAAATTAAATACTTCTTTTTTTAAAACCAATAAAAAAAAGGGCAAATCTATGAGAAAAATTAAAATAAAAACCCCGAAAGGAAATACGCCTCTGGTTATGGTAATTGTTCCTTCCTCAAAAAGGGAATAGACAAGTTTTGGGGAAAGGTAAATTCCAAAAAAGGAAAAATAAATATAATTTGTAGCCAGATATAAAAACTGTAATAAATAAAAAAGGGTTGCCAGTAACCTTGATTTGAATGTAAATATTATAAAAAAAACAAGAGAAATTAAAGAAAAGGTATAAATGCAATAGGAAAAACTCAAAACAGATAATTTATGATGAAAAATTATAACTTTCAGGGAATTAAAAAAAATAAATAAAAACAACTTTAAAACAATAAACGACATCAAAGTTTCTCCATAAAAATTTATGAATTTTAAATTTTAACATTTTAAAAAGAATTTGGTCAAACTCATTACTTTTTTAAATTTAAAGAAAGAAAAAGCACAGGTCTGAAAATCCTCCACCAATCCCTAAAGGGTTTCATCTTGGTATATTCTTTATCCCTCTCTGGATATACAATTTGAACAGGAACTTCCAGAAATTTGTAATTTAATTTTAAAACTTTAAAAAGCAGGTAGGGCTCCAGCTCATAAGAGTTGAGCCATTTTTGCCTTAAGTTTATCCTTTTGTCCCTTAAAATAGATAAATAAAAAGCTCTAAAACCACTGGAAGCATCTTTTATTTTTTTTCCACAAAAAAGGGAAAAAAGAAAGGTATATGCCTTGGTGCCGAAACTCCTGTGAAGTGGAGCATTTAGGAGTTTTCCACCCTTTAAATATCTGGAACCCTGAACAAATTCAAAACCCTCGTAAAGGGGTCTTAAGAGATCTGGAATCTGGTACGGGGGAGTTTTCCCGCTTCCGGATAAAATGACAGCAATATCAAATCCCCTTTTCAATCCATAATAAAGACCAGACCTTATGGATGCACCCACACCTTGATTTTTTTTATG
>JBBFMJ010000273.1:0-2817 GCA_037478515.1 Thermoanaerobaculia bacterium | reverse complement strand
AAAAATCAAAAAACAAAAAAATAAAAATTTTTTCATTTTATCCCCTTTCCTTTTTATTATATCATTTATGCTTGATATTCTTTTTTAAATAAATTAAAATAAATATATGGAAATTGAAAAAATTTTAGAAAATTTTGACAAATTAAAGGGGTTTCTTTGAAGAAGAAAACTTTGAAGAAGAACTCTCTAAAATAAACAAAGAATTGGAAAACCCTTCCCTCTGGAATGAAAAAGAAAAGCAAATTTCCATACTTAAAAAGAAAAAGGAGCTGGAAGAAAAAAAGGAAACCTATCTATCTTTAAAAGAGGCAAAAGAAGAACTGGAAACCCTTCTGGAATTAAAAAAAGAAGGTGAAAATGTTGATAGTGAAATAGAGGCATTTTGCAAAATCTGGGAAGAAAAACAAAAAAAACTCTTTCTTAAACTGACCTTCAAAGAAGAAATTGAAAAAAACAATGCCTATCTTTCCATCCATCCAGGGGCAGGGGGGACAGAGTCCCAGGACTGGGCAGAGATGCTCCTTAGGATGTATTTAAGGTTTTGTGAAAACCTGGGGTGGGAAGTCCAGATCCTTGAAATTATGTCCGGGGAGGAAGCAGGAATAAAGAGTGCCACAGTTTTGATAAAAGGAGATTATGTATATGGGTTTTTAAAAGGAGAAGCAGGGGTCCATCGATTGGTGCGGATTTCTCCCTTTGATGCAAATAAAAGAAGGCATACCTCCTTTGCTGCTGTGGATGTCTGGCCTGAAGTGGATGAAAATATTGAAATTGAAATAAAGGAATCAGATTTAAGGATTGACACCTTCAGGGCATCAGGGCATGGAGGCCAGCATATAAATGTAACAGACAGTGCAGTAAGGATAGTCCATATTCCCACGGGAATAGTGGTTTCCTGTCAAAATGAAAGGTCCCAGATAAAAAACAGAGCCACTGCAATGAAAATTTTAAAGGCACGCCTTTATGATCTGGAACTTAAAAAGAGGGAAGAAGAAAAAAGAAAAAAGGATGCCCAGAAAAAAGAAATTGCCTGGGGGAGTCAGATCAGGTCCTATGTTTTACACCCCTACAAACTGGTTAAGGATTTAAGGACTGGCTATGAGACCTCCAATGCAGAAGGTGTCTTGGATGGGGATCTTATGCCCTTTATAGAAAACTTTCTCCTGAAATGATTTATTGGGTCTCAACAAAAAATGAGGGTTCAGGACTTTTCCATTATAGCCAGAAATTATTTTCTAAACTGGATTTTAAAGATATAAAATGGATTGAAGCAGAAGAAGTTAAAGATTTTAAAGAATTTCCAATTATTTATAACCTTGGAAACCATCCAATGAACAGTCAAATTTACAGATATGCTTTTGAATATCCGGGCTATATTTTACTCCACGATTTAAACCTTCACCATTCAGCCCTTCCTCAGAAAAGGGAAGAATATTTTGAAGTCAAGGATAAGGTATATAAAATAAGAGAAGCAGGGGTCTGGATTGACAATCTGGAACTCTACTCCCCTGCAATTTACAATTTATTAAACAGACAGAAAGGAATTTTTGTCCATTCCAGATATGCCCAGGAAATTTTAAAGATGTGGAACATTAAAACCCCTTCCTTCTATATTCCTATGGGAACTGAGACCTTTAAAGAAAATTTTGAAAAAATCCCCTTTTCCTTAGGGATCTTTGGACACAGGGGGATTAATAGAAAACTTAAAGAAACTGCAAAAATAATTTTAAAAATTAAAGAAGAGATAAAGGATTTAAAGGTAATAATCTGTGGAGGTGGAACAAAAGAAGGGCTGGAAGATTTAAATTTTGCAGAGTTTTACGAGAACCTTCCTTCAAAAGAATTTTATGATTTGCTTTCCAGGGTCCAGATAATTTTTAATTTCAGGTATCCTGTATATGGAGAGACCTCCCTTTCAACCTTAGAAGCAATGGCAAGGGGAACTGTTCCTTTGGTCTCTTCCTATGGAAGTTACAAAGAACTGGAAGGAGTGGTTCATTTAAATAAAATTGAGGAAGGGTATTTTAAAATTAAAAAACTTTTTGAATGCCCCCTCTATCTAAATCAGCTTTCAATACAGGCAAGAAAGTTTGTTGAAAAATATCACTCCATAGAAATATGGGTAGAAAGATGGAAGGAAATTTTATGTGGTTTAAAGAAATAGAAGCTTTACTAAAAAGACAACCCCCTGAGGAACTCCCCCTGAGGGATTTTACTCCTTCAGCAGTGGGGGTTCCTCTCTCCATAATTGAAGGAAAACTTTCCCTGACTTTTATTTTAAGGACAATGAAGGTAAACCACCCTGGGCAAATTGGTTTTCCAGGGGGGCAATATGAACCAAAGGATCAAAATCTTTATAATACTGTTTTAAGGGAAGTGGAGGAAGAACTGGGAATAAAAAAAGAACTGATATATCCCTTGGGACAGCTTTCAGACCAGACAACTCCATCAAAATTCTGGATTAGGCCCTTTGTAATCCTCATTCCTGGAAATATGGAATATAAAGCAGCAGATAAAATTGAAGTGGAAAAGATTTTTTCAATTCCAGTTTTAAATTTTGTAAAAAAAACTGGACTTTATGGAGTGGAGTTCTGGGATAAAGATTTGAGGATCTGGGGGGTAACTGCCAGAATTATGGAAGAACTATTTCAAAAAATAAATTTAAAGATTTAATCCACAGGCATCCCTTGCCCTTTGAAGGGTCCTGGATGCCACAGCCCTTGCCTTTTCAGCCCCTTCCTTTAAAATTTTTAAAACCCTTTCAGGATTTTTTTCCAGCTCTTTTCTTTTTTCTCTTGGCTCTTTAAATTTTAAATT
>JBBFMJ010000272.1:0-2840 GCA_037478515.1 Thermoanaerobaculia bacterium | reverse complement strand
ACAATCAGCTTTATTCCAATAGCATCATTTCTTATTTCCAGAAAGTTACTCAAATTAATGCAGTAAATAATGGATTATCTGCCACGGGAAATGGTTATGTTTTAATTGAAGTAACCGACGAAACCCAGGCAGATATTCTTCCTTATGTTTCTGTTGTGGACTATAGAGGTTCTAACGATCCTTCTTTTATGTTTACCACTGCACCTTAAGTTTTAAAAATATTTCGGTAAAACTTCTATAATTTAAATATAGGTGGAGTGTATTTGAATTGTGTTAAAATAATGGAAGAAATTCTATAGGGGAGATAAGAATGAAAAGAGCATTATTTATTTTTATTTTATTTTCATTAAATTTTTTTGCCTTAGAGCCACCAAGGAAAGGGGAAATTGATAAACTAAAAAGGGAAGGAACTTTTGAAAAAAGGTTGAATTTTGCAAAAAATCTGGGAAACCATATTTTAAAGGTAAGAAAAATAGAAGAAAAAAAGGTTTTTGGACTTCCCAGTAAGGGATCTCAAAAAATTTTTGTCCTGCTGGTGGAGTTTCCAGATTACAGGCATACAATTGATTCCACTACCATAAAAAATAGTTTATTTGGAGATGGGCAGGTGGGGTATTTTCCTTATGAAAGTTTGAAGAATTTTTATATCAGGTCTTCTTATGGGAATTTGAACATAGAAGGGGATGTTTATGGATGGTATAAAGCAAAGAATAAAAGATCCTATTATACGGATAATGCAGAAGTTTTGATTAAAGAAGTTCTGGCTGCCTATGATAATTCTGTGGACTTTTCTCAATATGACAACGATGGAGATGGAATAATTGATTACTTTGCTGTTTACTGGACTGGTCCTGATGAAGGATGGGCTTCCTTCTGGTGGGGATGGAATGGAACTTTTATGGATTCAAGTTATAAAATTGATGGGAAAAAACTCTATAATTTTACCTGGCAGTGGGAAGAAGAAGGGGCTTCAACTATAATTCATGAGACTGGCCATGCTTTGGGATTGCCTGATTATTATGATTATGATGATACTATAGGTCCAAGGGGTGGGCTTGGTGGAATGGATGTTATGGATGGGGTCTGGGGGGACCACAATGCTTTTTCAAAATGGATCCTGGGATGGGCTCAGCCAGCGGTTATACTGGAAGGGGTTTCAAATTATTCTTTAAGACCATCTGCTTCTTACCCTGATTTTATTGTTATGGGAAGAGATTTTGATGGAAGCACCCCTTATGGAGAATATTTTCTTATTCAAAATAGACAAAATATGGGAAATGATATTTTTCTTCCAGGAAGTGGTTTTATGATTTTTCATATTGACTCCAGGGTGGGTTGTGAAGGCAATTTTCTTTACGATAATTCTTATACAGAACATAAATTAATTCGTTTGATGGAAGCAGATGGGAAAGAAGAAATTGAAAAGGGAAGGTGGGGGGATGCAGGGGACTTTTATACTGATGAAACCCTTTTTACTCCTTTAAGTTTCCCATCTTCTCATTTTTACAATGGGATAAGCAGTGGCAGTTGGGTGAGGGATTTAACTTTCAGTGGAGGAGTGGGAAATGCCAATTTTGCCCTTTCGGTGCTCCAGCCAATTCAAAAGCCAATGATTTATTTAAAAGATAGAAGCTCCCTTCCCCTTGATAATTTAACAATTTACTGGGAAAATGTGGAAGGTAATGATGGCTATGAAGTTCAGCTTAAAAGTGGTGCAAATCCTTTAACCACTACTACACTGCCCAAAGATTTAAATTATTATACAATCCCTGATTTTTATGTCTATGATGGTTCAGCTTTAAGTTTATGGGTAAAGGCAAGGGCAGATGAAGAAAATTTTTCATCCAGTTATTTTGAAAAAGTTCATTTTGTAATTGGGTGCGAGGAAGGGATTGTTTTTTTTAAAACTACCTATGATCCGCCTCCCTGTAATTCTTTTCTATCTGCTTTAACTTATGATTTAAAAAATGGGAAAATAGTGGTCTTTGGTGGAAGGGAATCCAGGGCAACAGAGGAGTTTGATGGCAAGAGTTGGCAAATTTATGAAACAGACCCTGCACCTCCCAGGAGATGGTATACCACTTCCGCTTACGACCCTGTAAATGAAGGAATCTTGATGTTTGGGGGCTGGGATTTTGTGGATAATGTTCCCCTGGGGGACACCTGGTTTTATGATTCAAAAAATCATAAATGGGAAATGAAGGAATCCCTTGAAAATCCCTGGCCTGACTGGGCATGCAAAATGGCTACAAATTTTAAAGAAAATTACATTTTACTCTACTGTCCTAAATCAACTTATAAATGGAATGGGCAGGAGTGGAAACTGGTTCAGGGTTCCAATACCCCTGAGATTTACTATACTGATATTGCCTATATTTCAAAATTAAATGGTTTTATTCTTTTTGGTGGCTATAATTCCAGCTGGGCTTACAATACAAAGACCTACTTTTTTGATGGAAACAGGTGGAAAATTTTAAATACAGAGATCAGCCCTACAAATAGAAGTTTTCATCGACTTATAAGGGATCCCTATGAAGGAGGGGTTTATCTTTTTGGTGGAGAATATAACTGGGAATACCTGGCAGACCTCTGGAAATTTGATGGGGTAAACTGGCAGGAACTCCTTGTTTGCTCCGACTGGCCCTTTGGCCTCTGGCCTCCTATGGGGGATTATTTTAAAAAGGATGGGTATTTCTTTTTTACCAATGGAAGTGGAAGCATTTTTGAGCTTTCAATTCCTTATGAGTCAAAACATAAAAGGCCCTTTTAAAATATGAAAATAAAAATAAAAGAAAATTTTATAAAAGAAATTGAGCTAAAAGAGCTTAAAAATTTTTTGG
>JBBFMJ010000271.1:0-2846 GCA_037478515.1 Thermoanaerobaculia bacterium | reverse complement strand
GGGTTTTTCATTTAGACAATATAAGAGTTATTAGATTTAAGGTCAGGGAAGGTTATGATTTGATGAAGGTAAGGGAAGAAATAGCAGAAAATTTAAGAAAATTGCATAAAATAAAAGAAGGGGAAGAGGACGATTTTCAAATAAGAACCCCTGAAAGGATTGCAGAAAGGATAAAGGATATGACAAAGACAATAAGAGTGGCAGGGCTTGCTCTTTCAATTCTGGCTTTGATTGTAGGAGGGATTGTCTTAATGAATATCCTGCTTCTTTCTGTAAGTGAAAGAGTTCCTGAAATAGGCCTTAAAAGAGCCCTTGGAGCCAGGGGAAAGGATATATTTTTAGAGTTTTTACTGGAAGCCCTTTCAGTTTCCTTTATGGGACTTTTATTGGGAATCCTTTTAGGTTTTATACCTGTTTTTCTTCTTCCAAAAATTATGCCAGACCTTCCTATGGCTTATTCCATCAAATCCTTTACTTATGGACTGTTTTTTTCCTTTATGGTGGGGATTTTTTTTGGGGTCCAGCCAGCCAGAAGGGCATCAAAACTTGTCCCCATTGAGGCACTGAGATGAATTTAAAAAGAGTTGCTTTTGTATCTTTGAGAGTTTTAATGGGGCATCCTTTGAGGACCTTTTTATCCTGCCTTGCTGTATCCATTGGCGTGGCAGCAGTGGTTATGATGGTGGGAGCAGGAAAGGCAGCCCAGAAGGACACTATGAAAAAGATAAAAAATATGGGAACGGATCTGGTAACCATTCAGGCAGGGAGATTTAAAAATGTAGGTGGAAGGGCAAGGCAGGTACAGAGGTTTACAACCCTTACCCCAAAGGATGTTAGAACCTTAAAACTTAAAGTGGATAATATAAAAAATATAGCAGGGGTTTATGATAGAAGAACCACTGTTATTTATGGTGATATAAGGACAAGGACTTTGATTTTAGGGGTTGAGCCATCTGCCTTTCAAATATGGCGACTGGAATCAAAAATGGGTCAGCTTTACAACGATATGGATGAAAAGAAAATCTCCAGGGTCTGTGTCCTGGGACCCACTGCATATAAAAATCTATTTTTAAACCAAAATCCTGTTGGAGAGACCATAAGAATAAACAATGTTCCCTTTAAAGTTATTGGTGTATCTGGTGAAAGGGGACAGGATGTTTCTGGAGAGGACCTGGATGATGCAATATATGTACCCTTGCAGAGCGCTATGAAAAGAATCTTTTATGTCAATTTTTTGGATAGTATCCTGCTTCAGCTTAAGAATTTTTCTCAAAAAGACGATACCATAGAAGAGATAACAAAAATCTTAAGGAAAAATCATAAATTGAGGGAAGGAAAAGAGGATGACTTTACAATCCAGGACCAGTCCCAGCTTTTGGAAGCAGAACTTCAAACGGCAAAAGCTTTTACATACTTGGTGGGGGTTGTGGCAGGAATGTCTATGCTCACAGGAGGAATTGGAATCCTTGCAGTTATGATGATTTCCTTAAAGGAAAGAAAAAGAGAAGTGGGCCTCCGAAGGGCAGTGGGTGCAAAACATAGAGATATTTTAATACAATTTTTACTGGAAGCATCCATTTTATCCACCTTAGGTGGCATAATAGGAGTTATAATTGGTCTTGTTGGCTGTAAATTAATTTGCTATTTTTCAAAGTGGGAAGCAGTAATGCCCTTTACCACTGCCTTATGGGCTTTTGGGCTTGCCTTTTTGGTGGGAATTGTCTTTGGATTATATCCAGCCAGAGCTGCTTCAAAACTTCAGCCCATTGAAGCCATGCGAGCAGTGGTTTAATGATAAAAATATTATGCACTGCCTATAGTATGTACTTATGTGTTATGGGCATTCTCCTGTCTTTCCCAAAGGCTTTGGGGGTGATTTTGACACCAGGGGGTGCCTGCCTTCTTTTATATTCTGCTTTATCTATGGATTTTATGACCTTTTCCACCACTTCCCTTTCAAAACCTTTTTCAATTATTTCGTAGGCGGAAAGATCTTCTTCAATATAATAATGAATTATTTGATCTAAAATTTCATAAGGAGGCAAGCTATCCTGATCCCTCTGGTTTTCCTTAAGTTCTGCAGTGGGGGCTTTTTTAATAATCCTTTCAGGTATCAAGGCAAAACCTTCTTTTCCATTCCTCCAGGAGGCAAGTTTATAAACCAGTGTCTTTGGGACATCTTTTAAAAGAGCAAAACCTCCAACCATATCTCCATAAAGGGTACAATACCCAACAGAGTATTCACTCTTATTTCCAGTGGAAAGAACCAGATACCCAAACTTATTTGAAAAAGCCATAAGAAGAATACCCCTTATCCTTGCCTGAATATTTTCTTCTGTTTCATTAAAGGGAAGGTTTTTAAAATAGGGCTGGAGTTCCTCTAAAAATTTTTCAAAGGGACCTTCTATGGAAACCTCTATAAGGGATATATTCAAATTCTTTGCCAGGGTGTAGGCATCTTCTCTGGATTCTATGGAGGTAAACCTGGAAGGCATAAAAAGTCCCATAACATTTTCGCTTCCTAAGGCATCCCTTGCAATCGTGGCAACAAGGGCTGAGTCTATCCCTCCTGAAAGCCCTAAAATTACTTTATGGAAATTATTTTTCTTTACATAATCGGTAAGCCCCAATTTCAGAGCAGTATAAACATCCTCTTCCTCAGATACTGATATTTGAAGGACTTCTTCTTTTATATTTATTTCAGGCCTCTTTTTGTTTAATTCCATTTTTCCCAGTTTTACTGTTTCAATTTTAATTTCCGAGCTGAAATTTCTTTTCCTTTCTTTGAATTCAGGATCTTCAAACCTCTTTTTGCAAAGATTATGGGAATTTACCTCCACAATTAA
>JBBFMJ010000270.1:0-2878 GCA_037478515.1 Thermoanaerobaculia bacterium | reverse complement strand
AAAAGCAGAAGCAAAATAAAACCATCTCTGTAAGGTGAAAAAATTCCCTCTGTACCTTTTCCAAAATAAAAAATATCTTCATTTATTAGGTAATAATTATAATTTAAGATATTCATATTAAAAAAATATTTAAAACTTTTTTTATCCAGCTTTAATTCTTTTATAAAATTTAAAATTTTAAAGTTTTTATCTTTTTTTTCAAGGTATTTTTCAATTTCCACCCCAAAATTTATTAAAATTTCCCTTCCTTCTTTAGAATTTAAAGATACAAAATATTTTCCCTTCCAGAAAATCAACCAGCCCCCAAAAATTTCTGCCTCTTCTCCCAGTGATGAGACCTCTTCTCCATTTCCTCTCAAATGGGTGAACAAGCCATAAGCATATTTTGGCTCTTCCATTTCAAAAAGGTCCAGCAAGATTTCTTTTTTTCCTTTTTTGTAATTGTAAACTCCCAGGTTTTTAAAATTATAAGAAATATAAACCTCCCCTGCCCCATTTATATAATCATATATATTTTTTTTATTGTAGATTTTAAAGTCCTCCTTCATCCAACCCAAAATATTTTCAGGTAAATTCAAAGGAGCAAGGATTTCAAGCAAAATACAAAAGACCATAGTTTAATTTTATCACATATATTTTTGTGTTATGATAATTTATGATGCTTTCTAAAACATTTTTTAAACTTTTTCCTCAAAATTGTATATTTTGTGGAGAGGTTTGCAGAGATTTTAAGACCTCTCCTTCCTGCCTGAATTGTTTCAGTTCTTTAGAAAACTGGGGGGAAAGTTGTATAAAATGTGGAAAAAAATTGCCTTCTTCTGGAATATGTGGGGAATGCCTAAAGTCCCAAGTACCCTTTGATTTTCTTTTTCATCTTTATTCTTATGAAGGAAAAGCCAGGGTTTTACTAAATTTTTATAAATTTAAGGGTGCCTGGTGGATGGCAGAGATTTTTGCCTTAAAAATCTACAAAATAATTGAAAATCTGCCAGAAAATTTTAAAGAAGCACCCTTGACCTTTGTTCCAGCCCACCCTTACAGAATTTTCACCAGAAATTACCATCCCGTGGAATACCTTGCCAGGACTTTAAGCAAAAATCTTCAGATAAATCTAATTCCAGCACTAAAAAAAACACACCTCAAAAAACCCCAAACCTCCCTCACAAAAGAGGAAAGGGAAAAAAATGTAAAAGGAACCTTTAAAGTTATAACAAAGGATATACCTGAAAAAATAATAATCCTGGACGATATATACACCACGGGTTCAACTCTTATGGAATGTGCAAAAGTGTTAAAAAAAGCAGGTGTCAAAACCATAGCAGGGATCACTCTGGCAAGGGCTTAAATGAAGGATAAATATTATCTGTTGATAATTATTTTTGCATCCTTAACCTTTATAATAGGTTTTTTATCATTCCAGAGAAAAGTAGAAAGCTGGACTCCTCTTGGATTTTATATGGAAGATAAAGAAAGGGGTCCAACCATTGTTCAGGTGGAAGCAGGATCCGTGGCAGAAGAGATTGGCTTGAGGACCAAAGATGTTCTAATTGAAGTTAATGGAATAAAGGGTAATTCTTCCTTTTTGAAGAAAATCATTCTTTCCAACAAAAAGGGCTCAAAGATTTTAATTTTAAGGGATAAAAAAATACTGACCTTCAATTATAAACCTCCAGAAGAAAAGATAGATACTGACTATCTTATTTTTAGTTTCATTGGCTCAGTTTTTTTTATAATTGGTCTTATAACCTATTTTAAGGAGCCAAATAATTTGAACTTCATTTTTGCCCTTATAATGATTTTTTCTTTTACTTTACTTTCAGTGGTGCCTTCAGGCAAGTTAAATGACCTGTGGAGAGTTCTATATGGTTTCAAAACCCTTGTATCCTTCCTTTTCTTTCCCCTCTTGATACATTTCTTCCTTTACTTTCCCCGCCTTATTTTTTTGAAAAAAATTAAATTTTTTTGGACTCTATACATTCCAGGGCTTCTTTTATTCCTTCTATTTGTGGATGGACTTCTGCTGGGTGGCAAATTTATTATTAAAGAAGAAAAAGTAGCTTATATATTCCAACTTAAGTTTATTTACTATTTTGTCTATTCTCTATCCCTTCTCTGTCTGATAATTTTTCAATGGGCAAGGCCAAAAAAGCCCTACCAGTGGAAAAGATGGCTCTGGGCAATTTCTGGAATTTTTGGTCTTTTGCCCTACCTTTTCTTTGAAGTTATCTATAAGGACCTGGGATTTGATTCAGGCATACCCCTGTGGGCTCTTTCTCTTTTCCTTGTCCTTTTACCCCTTTCCTTTTCAACTGCCCTCTCTGGCTGGAAACTGGAAAATCTGCCCACCTATTTTTTAAATACCCTCTATTTTCTTTTAACTCTATTTTTTGGGTTATTTCTATACATTTTTTTAAATGCTTTTTTACTTAAATTATTTCAGGATAAATTAAAAGCCAGTCAAAACTTTATCCTTTTTCTCTCCGGATTTTTAATTGCCCTAATACTATACCTTTCAAGAAAGAAAATCTTTTTCCTATCAGATAAATTTTTTGGAACAAAAAGAACAGAAATCCAGGACAAAATTTCTCTTTTTGCCCAGGAGATGGCTTTTTACAAAAACCCCGATAAACTCCTTTTGGACCTCTTTGCCCTTCTTAAAACCCTTTTTGCCTTAAATTATGTAAATTTTTATTATTATAAAGAAGGAAAGTGGAAAATTTTTCTGAAGGATGAGCAACTACAGGAAGAATTTGAAGGAGAAGAACTTCCCCTATTAAGTTATAAATTTAAAACTTTAAGCCTTTCCATAAAAAACACCAAACTGGGGGCTTTGATTCTGGGTGAAAAGGAAGGAGAAATACCCTTAACCCAGTGGGAA
>JBBFMJ010000269.1:0-2893 GCA_037478515.1 Thermoanaerobaculia bacterium | reverse complement strand
AGTTCCTCCCTGATTTCCTCACAAACCTTTAAATTTTTTAAAACTTTTCCTAAAACGCTCTTTTTCTCAATAAAGGGCTTATTGAAGATCTTCTTTTCTTTAAGCTTTTTTCCCTTTAAAAAACCATAATCTACATCCTCAAATTCAACTTTTATACTTTCTTTTGACAAAGAAGATAAGGTTTTAGATAAAATTTCCGGATTAAAACCCAGATCCACCATTAAAGAAAGGAGCATATCCCCTGAAATACCACCTATGGGTTCCAGATGAAGATGTTTCATATAAGCCCTTCCTTTGAAAAAGAATACCAGCCCAAAGTCCCAATTATAATATGGTCAATTACAAAGACATTTAATTTTTTACCCAGCTCCACCATCTTATCCGTAAATTCAATATCTTCCCTGGAAGGGTTTGGATCCCCAGAAGGGTGGTTATGAAAAAGGATAATCTTTGTCCCTTTTGAAAGCATAGCAGGTCCAAAGATTTCCCTTGGTTCTACAGGCGCATAGCTGGAAGTTCCTTTATAGGGCACAGAAACTCTTATGATTTGATTTTTATTGTCCAGCAGGATATAACCCATAATTTCTTGCTTTTCGAAGGAATATTTATTTTTTAAAAATTCAGCCACCTCCTGGGGTTTTGAAAGCTTACCCTTTGGCTTGACTTCTAAACTGCTCAACCTTCTATGGAGTTCAAGGGCAGCAGCCAGGGTTATGGCTCTCACTTTTCCAACTCCTTCAATTTTAAGGAGTTGATTTACAGAAACCTCCGACAACTCCTCTTCTGGAATTTCTGCCAGGATTTTTTCAGCCAGCTGGAAGGCACTCCTGCCCTTGGGACCTGACCTTAAAAGGATTGCCAGAAGTTCCTGAATTGATAGTGCACTTTCCCCTAAACTCAAGAGGCGTTCCCGGGGCTTTTCTGAATCAGGCAGGTTTTTAATTCCCATCTTCAAAGAGGGAAGCAAACTGGGTTGCTTTTAAAAAAAAGTTTATATTTGCCTCAGAGGTAAGGGATGTCCTTTCTGGATTTACTTCCACAACATAAGCACCGCTTTGAAGGGCAACAAAAGGAAGGGAAGCAGCAGGATAGACCACTGTGGAAGTACCTATACTTACAAAGACCTCTGCCTCCTGAGAGACCTCCATTGCTTTATTTAAAATACCTGAATCCAGTGCCTCTCCAAACCAGACAATATGGGGTCTTAAAATACCCCCACAGGAGCACTTTGGAGGAAGGGAAGGATAATTGATACTTAAATCTTCTTTTACATCTCCGCATTTAATACACCTGGTATACCAGATATTTCCATGGAGTTCTAAGATTTTTTTATTGCCTGCTTTTCTGTGAAGACCATCTATGTTTTGAGTTATAAGCCAGAAGTTTTCAAACTGCTTTTCCCACTTTGAAACAAGCAAATGGCATAAGTTGGGCTGGCACTGACCTATTTTTTCTTTTCTCCAGAGATACCATTCCCAAACCCTGACAGGATCATTTTCAAAGGCCTCTGGGGTTGCCAGTTCTTCCACTCTAAAATTTTTCCAGAGGCCATCGGCATCCCTGAAGGTGGGTATTCCACTTTCCTTTGAGATCCCTGCACCAGTAAATACAACTAAATTTTTACATTTTTCAAGCCGGCCCTTTAATTCTTCTACCTTCCTTTGATCTTCCATAAAAATAATATAGCATAACAGGATTTCAGTTTCAATTATAAGTTATTTTATATAAATAAAAACTTGATTTTTTAGCCTTCCTTGTAATAAATTCCATGCCAAGATATATTATCAAAAAATCACTGCTTTTAGCTCACCACAAAAATAAGAAATAATTTATCCCCAAAAGCGGATTCCCAAGTTTAATAATACTGCTTTCTATTCTTTAATTTACACCTTTTTCCCATTTAAATTATAGAACCATAAAAATCTCTATTATAAATTTTTTTATCTATGGTAAATTTTCTATTATTTTTATATTAATTTCCAGCAATTCCGGCATTTCTTTATAACATTCTCTTATTTTTTCAACTAATTCATCTTTACCTATTATTCTTTTAAAATAATTTACATAGGCAACTCTATCGGGATATTCAAAATTTAGAAATGCATCATTTGGCAAATTTTCATTCAGAAAAAAATATCCAAGCAAATAAGGGAAGCCCATTTTTATAACTTTCCTATCCAAAAGTTGCTTTACTACATCCTTTTCATTTAAAATTATTGAAGAATAAAGAAATGCTAACGATTCTTCTATTCAAACTTTTGCCCTTTTTTGCTAAATAGTCTTTTGCTATTCTGCAAACCTTAGGATAATTTTTATTTAAATAAAATTCTTTAACAATTTGAATCTCTCTTTCTTTATTGCTGTGCTGCTTTTTCTATACCTCCCTTTTGCAAAAGATAGACATAATAAACCCATTCATAACCTTCCTTGTCTTTTATATAATCACCCCATCCATTATAATCAAAATTCTTTTTAAACTCAGTGATACTTATGGTTGATAAAAAGACTAATATCATACTTAAAATATTCATACTAAAATCTCCTTAAATTTATTTTCGGCCCTTCTCACTATTTTGGGATGGTGGAACACATATTCCTCCTGTCACATCCATACAATTTGCAATACATTCACTTCTTTTTGTTGAACAGGCACCGGTTGGGTTAGGAGTAGCTACCGGAAATGTTTTTTCGCAGCATTTTACACAATCATCTTCATAATAATATTTTTCAGCACAAGAATGTTCATTGGTAAAGCAAACATCTTCCTCAGTTGTTGGAGTATCCAAGATTTTTCTCCATTTTTTTTTCCACCCGCCCATTTTATTAAAAAATAAAATCTAATAGCTTTCGTCTATATATTTTTTTAACTCTATTTGAAAACAATTAAGATTAC
>JBBFMJ010000268.1:0-2912 GCA_037478515.1 Thermoanaerobaculia bacterium | reverse complement strand
AAGAAAAAAATTTATCCATAAAAACCTCCTAAATTTGCTTTCATTTAATTATACCTTATTTTTCCCAAATTTGTTCAAAAGTTTTTATAATAATTTTATTTAAGGCAACAAGAAATTTTTTAACTAAATTTTTATTTAATTGGCAAAAACTTGATTTTTAAGGTAAAAAAATGGATAATATTAGAATGAAGATAGGAATTGTTTCACCGGAACCCATTGGGGAATGTATGTCTGGAATTGGCATAAGAATGCTGGAAATTTCAAAGGTGCTTTCCCGAAAATATGATGTCCTTTTCTTTGTGCCTAAGGAATCAAAACCAGTAAAGGTAAATTTCCCCATAAAAGGATATAAAAAGGAAGCAATTTCAGAATTTTTAAAGGATAGAGACATTGCCATTGTCCAGGGTGAGCCAGCAAATTATCTTTTATCTCAAAACTTTAAGGGCTATGTTATTGTGGATTTATATGACCCCTATGCTATAGAGGCACTTTCCTATGATGAAAAGGCATTTGAATTTGCCCACTCTTCCCTTTCCTTTCAACTCAAAAAGGGAGCATATTTTTTATGTGCCAATGAAAAACAGAGGATTTTTTATTTAGGTGGGCTATTCCTTTCAAAGAGATTGGAGCCAGAAATTTTTCAAAGAGATCCTGAATTTAAGAGTTTAATTTCCGTTGTCCCCTATGGGGTGCCAGAAGAAGAACCCGCCCTCAAAGAAAATTATTTTAGTTTTAAAGAACCAGTTATTTTTTTTGGCTCTTTTTATGACTGGTATGATATAGAAATTTTAAAAGAAGTTTTAATTGAATTAAAGAAGGAAATGGAATTTAGCTTCATTGTAACAAAACATTTAAGACCCTTCACAACTCCTCAAAAAAAGTTTAAAGAATTTGAAGAATGGAGTAAAAAGGAAGGGC
The DNA here is from genome assembly GCA_037478515.1 of Thermoanaerobaculia bacterium. Lineage (GTDB taxonomy): Bacteria > Acidobacteriota > Thermoanaerobaculia > UBA2201 > UBA2201 > JBBFMJ01. The sequence goes on along the minus strand of JBBFMJ010000268.1, from coordinate 1,994 downwards.
TTCTGGATAAAAATATACATATAATTGACTGGATACCCTACAATGAGAGGACAAAGGCATACTTTTCTTCTTCACTTTCACTATGCCTCTATCCTAAAAGTTTTGAAACAGAACTTTCCTTCAGGACAAGGATTTTGGATTTTTTATATGGCGGACTTCCTGTGATTGCTTTAAAGGGAAGTGAGCTGGAAAATTTAATAAATGAAGAAGATGGGGCATTTTTTGTGGAAAGGGAGAAAGGGTTAATTTTAAAAAAGATAAAGGAGATTTTAAAAATACCAAGGGAAAAAAGGATAGAATTTTCAAAAAATATAAGAAAAAAGTTTGGCTGGGAAGCGGTCCTGAAACCCCTCCTGGAATATATTTCCACTTTAAAGCCCTTGAAAAAAGAAAAAAAGAAAATCTGGGAAAAAATCCTGAGATGATACCCGATGTCTCTGTGGTCATAGTTTCCTTAAATGGGAAAAAACATTTGGAAAAATTGATTCCCACAATAATAGATCAAAATATTCCAAAAAAAAGCTTTGAAATAATTTTAGTGGATAATGGTTCAAAGGATGGAACCTTAAGTTTTATTTCATCTAAATTTAAGGACTTAAGGCTGGTTCCCCTACCAAAAAACTATGGCTTTTCCACTGCAAACTGGGAAGGGATAAAAGCAGCACAGGGAAAATATATTGCACTGGTAAACAATGATTGCAGGGTTGAGGAAAACTGGCTTGAGAATTTTTTAAATAATATTGAAGAAAACACTGTCCTTTCAGGTAAAATTTTGAGCTGGGATGGGAAAAAGGTTGATTTCATAGGCGGTATTTTAACCTTTGACGGGCACGCCTTTCAAAATTTTCAGGGCTTCCCTTCTGAAAATTTTAAGGATTTAAAAAAGGAATACCTCCCCTTTCCCTGTGGTGGAAATTGCTTTTTTGAAAAGGGTATATTCATAAAAACAGATGGATTCGACCCTGATTTTTTTGCTTATCTGGAGGATGTGGACTGGGGAAGGCGTCTCTGGATTTCTGGGTATAAGGTAAAATTTGTACCCGATGCCACTGTTTACCATAAAGGTTCTGCAACGGGCATAAACCTTGGAATTTTTAAAAGGGCATACCTTTTTGAAAGGAATGCCTTTCTGGTTTTTTATAAAAATATGGAAGAAAATCTATTAAAAGAACTCCTTCCTTCTGTCCTTTTAACTTTTCAGCATCGTTTATATTTTCTTATGAAGGAAGATAAGGGTTTTGGAGCCATTCAGCTGGACCCCTATAAAAATAACACAAAAAAAGAAAAAATAAAGTCCCATTCTTCCCATCTAATAAATCATTTAAGGGCATTCTTTTCCATAGAGGAAAACCTGTACGGGATAAATAAAAAAAGAACACAGGTTCAGAAAAGGAGAGTTTTTTCAGATTTTGAATATTTTAAAATATTTCCTATGCATATCATACCAACTTATTTGGGTGATGAAATTTTATTTACAAATCCCTTATTTTTAAATATCCTGCCAAAATCCTTAAACCTTATTAAGAAGGATTTAAGGGAGGTGATATGGATTTAGAATTCAGTATAATAATACCCACAAAAAATCGCTTTGATACACTAAAGGAAGTTATTGAATCCATAAAAAATCAAAAGGAAGCTCCCTCCTTTGAATTGATTATCATTGATGATGGCTCTGAAGATGGAACCCCTGAATTTTTAAAAAATTTAAAACTGGAATTCCCCTTTTATTTTGAATCCATAAAACCTTCAGGTCCTGCGAGGGCAAGGAATATTGGGATTGAAAAAGCAAAGGGAAAGGCAATTTTATTCTTTGGGGACGATACAATTTTACAGAAAAGATGTCTTTATTATCACTTTATAAGGCAAAAAGAAAATAATTTTTCTTTTGCCATCATTGGAAGAACCTTCTGGCATAAGTCCTTAAAGGTAACCCCTTTTATGGATTACATAAATGAATGGGGGCTGCAGTTTGGATTTCAATTGATTGAAGACCC
>JBBFMJ010000267.1:0-2920 GCA_037478515.1 Thermoanaerobaculia bacterium | reverse complement strand
GATTGGGCTTTGATGAATTGTTTGAATTTTGTCTTTATTCCCAGGGGTTTTACAAAGGAAGAACTGGAAAAATTATATGATTCATTTTTTAAAAGATTTTATGGAAGGCCTAAAATGCTCTTTAAATTTTTTTCTATGCTTTGGAAATCGCCAGAAAGTGTTTACAGATTTGTAAAGGATTTTCCTTCCTTCCTCAAAGCCAGAAAGAATTTAAGGGGTGCCCATGACTGATATTGCCATAACTGGATGCGGAATTGTCTGTGCCCAAGGGATGAACTATGAGGAATGCAGGGAAAGAATGTACGGAAATCCCCTTCCGCCTCTTTATCCAAAAAATTTTGAAAGCCCCAATATTGATTATCCTGTCTTTGAAATTCCTTCTAAAATAGGGGAGGTCTTTTCAAGAAAATTTAAGGATGAGGAAGTATTTTTATCCACAGTTATGGGGCTTAAAGCTCTGGAAGAAGCACTTTATAAGGCAGGGATGGAGCTGGATTATTTGAAGGGCAAAAGGGTTTTAATATCCATAGGCACCACCATTGCAATTACCTTAAATGATTTTGGTTTTCATAAAAAATTTGTGGAAGGAAAATCTCCTGATGGAAAACCCTTTTTAAGATTTTTAAATTCAAATCCTTCAAATTTTATCTCAAACATACTGAAAGAAAATAAGTCCTTTCCCATAACCTTTGCTACTGCCTGTGCCTCTTCTTCAGATGCCATTGGTTTTGCCTATCTTGCTCTTCAAAGTGACAAAAATGTTGACCTTGCCATCTGTGGTGGAACCGATGAAGCATCCCTGGTAAATTATCAGGGTTTTATATCAATGCATATTTACTCAAGAAATCCCTGCAAGCCCTTTGATAGAAAAAGGGATGGTCTCAATTTGGGGAATGGAGCAGGAATTTTAATCCTTGAAAGGCAGGAAGATGCAAAGAGAAGGGGAGTTAAACCTGAAGTTTTTATCTCTGGATATGGCTCCTTTCAGGATGGATACCACTTTACCCATCCCCATCCAGAGGGAAAAGGGCTTGAAAGGGCAATTTTAAAAGCCCTTTCCTTTAAAAAGGTAAATTTAAAGGAAATTGATTTTATAAATGCCCATGGGACAGCCACACCTGAAAATGATATAACAGAAGGAAAGGTTATAAAAAGATTATTCCCGGAAGGTATTAAATTTTTATCTACAAAGGGTTATACAGGCCATACCCTGGGGGCAGCAGGGGCTCTGGAAGCAATTTTTACCATAATGGCTTTAAAGGACGGCAAAATTATGAAAAATCTGGGTTTTGAGGAAGAGGACCCTGAAATTGGAATTTCTCCTCTCTGCAAGGAAGAAATGGTTGAAAAAAGGTTTGCCATATCCAATTCCCTTGGTTTTGCAGGTGCCAACAGTGCAATTTTGTTTGAAAGGGCTCTATGATGGAATGCGGAATTTATGATTTTATAGGACTTTCAGGCAGAGGGCTTTCAAAGGATGCCTTTTCCTTTGAACTTAAAAAGGAAGATATCTCCTTTATGGATTTAAGTTCCTCTGTGAAAGGTAAAAATAAAATTCCTTATTTTAAGGCAAATATTGAAAGTATAAAGGATTACTATTCAATTAAAGATATAAGGCGCCTTGATAAATATGCCAGGATGTTTCTTTTGATCTGTGCAGGGCTTTTGAAAAATATAAAAGAAGAGGAGAAGGAAAATACAGGAGTTGTGCTTGGAACTTCCTATGGTTCCTTTAAAACTAACTGTGATTTTCTGGATTCCATTATTTTTCAGGGTTTTGAATATGCTTCCCCAATGCTCTTTACAGGAACCGTCCACAATTCCCCTCTGGCGCCTCTGGGTATGTTTAAAGGAATAAAAGGACCTTCCTATTCAATTTCAAATTTTGAAAAGACCTTTGAAAGTGCTCTTTATGTATCCAGCACTCTCCTTTTAAAAGAGATGTCCTCGAAAGTATTAATGGTCTTTGTGGATGAAATATCTCCCCTTTTGCTTTATGGTTTTTCAAATATATTAAATATAGATGAAAACAACCCTAAAAGTATCCCCCAGGAAGGGGGTTGTGGTTTTCTTCTTGAAAAAGGTGAAGGGATTATGGGGCTGGAAAAAATCTGGGGTTTTATAATGGAAAAAGGGAAATATCCAAAGCACTATGGATTTACCTACTATCCAGAAGCTTTTGACCTTTTAATTTATTTAAACACTTTGTAAAGCAAAGGATAAAGTTTATTTTAAACTTTCTATCTCCTTTTTTAGTAATTGATTAGAAATTTCATCCTTTGATAATTCCTTTGCCTTTAAAAAGGACTCTTTTGCCCCTTCTAAGTTTCCAAGGTTTTTAAGTATCTTTCCTTTTATATAAAAACCCTCCCAGTCCTTGGAGTTTATGCCTGTATAATTTTCAATATATTTTAATGCTTCCCCATAATCCTTTTTGTAAAGCAGGACAATTGTTTTTCCTTTAAGGGCTTCCGGGAGTTTTGGATTTAGTTTTAAGGCATCTTCAAAGAGCTTTTCCCCTTCCTCATATTTTCCTGTTTCCACATAATATAGACCCATAAAGGACCAGAGGCCAGGGCTTGAAACCTTATATTTTTTGGAGTTTTCATAGAGTTTTTGAAGTTTTTCATATTTTTTTGTCAAATAATAATAAGAAGCCAGTTCACCATAATTGGAAGGAAGGAGGGGATTTGAGGAGAGTTCCTCTTCCATTATCTTTATTGCCAGTTCTGTATCTCCTTCCAGAAATTTTTTTCTGGCTATATCTCTGGGTTTTTTTTCTTCACCCATAGCAAAATTTGAAAAAGCACCCATTGCCTTATCTTTTTCCCCTGTTTTAAGGTAAAGTTTTCCCAAGGTCTTTTTTGCTTCTGAGTGGTTTGGCTCTCTTTTAATAATTGAAAGGAGTATCAATTCTGCT